>CAVEDT010000323.1:0-2602 GCA_963614475.1 Roseburia faecis | reverse complement strand
CGCTAGGACCGTCGTGGTCTACATCGGCGGCGTTGTCGGCGATGATGTTGCCGCAGAGGTCGCCTACAATTTGCAGTACGCGGTCGTAGTTATCGATGGCGTCATCGTAGTCTACGGGAGCGTAGTCATATTGCTGTGCCTGCGAGTAGTCGCGCTCTTTGAGTGCGACAATCTTGCGCATCATAGGATGCGTTAGGTGGTGGCGCAGGTCGGGATTGTCTGTATAGAAGTTTGCCATGGGGCTTAGTTGTTTGCTGTGTATTTGAGGATTTTGTCCGTGTATTTGGGCGTAACCCGATTACTTGGAGTTCTTTTTATAGTATTTGATGAGTTTGGGCACGACAGTCTCCATGTCGCCTGTGATTACGTAGTCGGCTATGGTGTTGATAGGCGCGTCTGCGTCGGGGTTGATGGAGATGATTATCGAGCTTTCCTGCATACCGGCGATGTGCTGGATTTGGCCGGAGATGCCCACGGCGATATATAGCTTGGGACGAACGGTGACACCGGTTTGGCCGATTTGGCGTGCGTGGTCGGTAAATCCGGCATCAACGGCGGCACGGCTGGCACCAACTTCGGCACCGAGGACGTGAGCCAATTCGAAGAGCATATCAAAGTTCTCCTTTGAGCCTACGCCGTATCCGCCGGCAACGATGATGGGAGCGTTCTTGATGTTTATCTTGGATTTTTCGATGTGACGGTCGATGATTTCGACTACGCAATCGGTGTCGCTGAAGTACTTTTTGGGGTCGAGGTCGATGGCCTCGCCTTTGTAATTGGGGTCGCGCACTTCTTTTTTCATTACGCCTTCACGCACTGTCGCCATTTGGGGACGGTGTTCGGGGTTGACGATGGTGGCTACGATGTTGCCGCCGAAAGCGGGACGAATTTGATACAACAAATCGGTGTAGTCCTTATTGGTCTTGGGATCGTGGTGGTCGCCGATTTCGAGTGCGGTGCAGTCGGCTGTAAGGCCGCTGTGCAGGCAGGACGAAACGCGGGGGCCGAGGTCACGACCGATGCAGGTGGCGCCCATAAGGCATATCTGCGGAGTGATTTCGCGGAAGAGGTTGATGAGTACAGCGGCGTGGGGATTGGAGGTGTAGGGATATAGGCGTTTGTCCTGCACTTTGTACACCACGTCAGCGCCGTAGGGGTAGAGTTGATTTTCGATTCCGTCGAGTTTGTCGCCCAGAACGAGCGCTTCGAGTTTCACACCAAGGCGGTCGGCAAGTACGCGGCCTTTGGTGAGCAGTTCGAGGGAGACGTCGGCGACGCGGCCTTCGTCATATTCGCAGTAGACGATGAGGTTGTTTTGGTCTTTTTCTGCCATAGTCGTAGGTGTATTGTTAGGCGTCAGCCGATGGTATGGTTAGTAATGAGTTCCTTGATGAGGTTTTCGATGGCGGTGTCATCGGCGCCGTCAATGCTGAGGCTTTCCTTGGCGGTGAATACTACGTTTTCTACGTTCTTCACTTTTGTAGGCGAGCCGGGCAGACCTATTTGCTCGGGGTCTGCTTCGACGTATGCGGCGCTCCATTCCTTGATGTCGAGGTGGGGACGTGCGTCTACCAATGCCTGACGTTCGGGAGTCAAAGCGGCCTTTTCGCTGGGCGATACGGCATATTTGTAGCGCATGACGCGTTGTGCGTTGCGGGGACGGCAGTCTGCAGCCGATCCGTTGACGGTCACTACGCAGGGCAGGGGAGCCTTGACGGTTTCAACACCGTTTTCGAGACGACGTTTGATGACGGCGTGTCCGTCAGCCACTTCGATGATCTCCTCGGCGTATGTCACCTGAGGCAGTCCGAGTTTCTCGGCAATCTGCGGGCCTACCTGTGCGGTATCGCCATCGATGGCTTGGCGTCCGCCAAGTATGATGTCGTATTTGCCGGTTTTCTTGACAGCTTGTGCCAGCGAATATGATGTTGCCAATGTGTCAGCACCGCCGAGGGCTCGGTCGGTGAGTACTATGCCGCCATCGGCGCCGCGATATATAGCTTCGCGAACCACTTCGGCTGCACGGGGCAGACCCATAGTGAGGACGGTGATGGTCGACCCGGGGTGTGTCTCTTTGAGTCGCAATGCTTGCTCGAGGGCATTGAGGTCTTCGGGGTTGAAGATGGCCGGCAGTGCGGCACGGTTGATGGTGCCGTCAGCCTTCATGGCATCTTTGCCTACGTTGCGGGTGTCGGGCACCTGCTTGGCAAGCACGATGATGTTTAAGCTCATGTTACTTTGTCCGTTAAATGATTTGTTCATTGTTTTCAAGACTGCAAAGTTAAGCATTTTCCCTTTAACGACAAAACGCACATTCTATTATATAATGCACGCGCATAGGCGTATGGCTGTTATTTGGGAGTGCAGTCGTGGATGTTTTTTGCTACTTGGTGTGACCCTGAAAGGGTGTATATTGTCGGACAATGCCTGCCTTCAGGCGCTGTCTCTAATGTTTTCTGGCTGTCAGCACTGCGACAGCACTTCGGCGAGGACATTAAGTCTGTCTGCCGGAATTGAGGTCGCTATGGGCAACGAGAATACTCCGGCTGCCAGCCGCTGAGTTATCGGTAGCGGGCCGTGGTCCAATGTCGAGGCATAGCAG
>CAVEDT010000322.1:1634-2615 GCA_963614475.1 Roseburia faecis | reverse complement strand
GCATCACACAGGCTGCCTCGGATATGGGCATCAAGTTCCTGACGCTGTACACCTTCAGCACCGAGAACTGGAACCGTCCGCCCGAAGAAGTGGGTATGCTTATGCACTTGATAGTTTCGGCCATAGAGCAAGAAACCCCCGGAATGATACGCAACAACGTCCGGCTGCGCCTTATAGGCGACCGCGGCCGCATTCCGGCATTTGCTATGGAACGTCTGGACAAGTGTATGGCCGATACGGAAGCCTGTACCGGACTTACGGTCATTTTGGCCATCAGCTATTCGTCGCGCTGGGAGATAGCCCAGGCTGCACGACGTATAGCCATAGACGCTGCTGCCGGAACACTGGATGCGCCGTCGGTCAACGAGGAAACAGTAGGCTCGTACCTGGCTACGGCTCAGTATCCCGATCCGGACATTGTCATACGCACCGGTGGGGACATGCGACTGAGCAATTTCCTGCTGTGGCAGGCTGCTTATGCCGAGATTTTTGTAACCGACACGTACTGGCCTGCATTCTCGACGGCTGAGTTCGAAGAGATTATACATAAATATATGCTACGCGAACGTCGCTTCGGTCTTACCGGCGAACAAGCACGCAAGGCATCGAATACACACGAAAATATCACCGACGCGGACGCCTTGGACGCCCCTGTCGAGACTATATAACAAGCAACAATATACGGCTTACAGCATTCACACATATATGCGCAAGAACCTTTTGACACTTCTACTGGCACTGGCTTCCGCAATGGCTTGTCCATCGGTGGCTGCCCAGTCCGCGACCAACAGCACTGACACCATATTCAACCCGACAGTGGTATTCAGCGCTATGCCGCGCACCTACGAAATAGCTGACATCAAGGTCACCGGAGCTCCGGCATACGATGACTTCATCGTCCTTGGATATGCAGGCATCAAGGTCGGCGACCGCCTCGAAATACCCGGCAATGACCTCAGCAATGCCATCAAACGTCTTATG
>CAVEDT010000322.1:386-1624 GCA_963614475.1 Roseburia faecis | reverse complement strand
AGCTGGAACTGCGCACGCAACCTCGTATCTCCGAAGTCAATTACATCGGAATGAAGAAAGGCGAGCGCGAAGACCTCCAGAAGATGTTGCAGTTGATGAAAGGCAACCAGATTACGCAGAATATCGTCAACCGCGTCGAGCGCATTACACGTAAATATTTTGCCGATAAGGGCTTCGGAAATGCCAAGGTCGCTGTCACGCTCCACGAAGATCTCAGCAACCGTGACCAGATGATTGTCGACATTACCGTAGACAAACGCAATAAGGTTAAGGTGCACAAAATCTATATCACCGGCAACAGTGTACTGTCTTCCAATCAGATACAACGAGCTATGAAAAAGACCAACGAAAAAAACAAGTTGGTCAACCTTTTCCGCCAAAAGAAGTTTGTCGAGCAGGACTACCGCGACGACCTCAATCGTATCATCGAAAAGTATAACGAAAAAGGATACCGCGATGCCGTCATTGTAAGTGATAGCGTCGTGCCTTATAACGAAAAACTTGTAGACGTCTATATTAATGTAGACGAAGGCAAGAAATACTACATCAAGGATATCAATTGGGTGGGAAATACGGTATATCCCAATGACGTGCTCAACAGCGTCTTGGGTATGCAGGCCGGAGATGTCTACAACCAAAAGTACATGAATAAGCGACTGAGCACCGACGATGATGCCGTCAACTCGTTGTACATGGACAATGGATATCTCTTCTTCCAACTCGTACCTATCGAAAAAGATATTCATGGCGACAGCATTTCGCTGGAAATGCGCGTTATTGAAGGCCCCCAAGCTCGCATCAACAACGTAGTCATCAACGGCAACGACCGTCTGTACGAGAAAGTCGTGCGCCGCGAATTGCGCGTCAAGCCCGGCGAGCTCTTCAGCAAATCCGATCTCATGCGTTCGTTGCGTGAAATTGCCCAAACCGGACACTTCAATCCCGAGAATATGATGCCTGACATTCAGCCCAACGAAGAAAACGGTACGGTGGATGTCATACTCAACCTCGAGTCCAAGGCCAATGACCAAATCGAGTTCTCCATGGGCTGGGGCCAGACCGGTATTATCGGTAAACTCTCACTCAAATTCACCAACTTCTCGATTAAGAACCTGCTGCATCCCAGCACATACAAGGGTATAATCCCACAGGGCGAGGGTCAGACCTTCACCATCAGTGCGCAGACCAATGCCCGTTACTATCAGGCATATTCGCTGTCGTTCCTTGATCCGTGGTTC
>CAVEDT010000322.1:0-376 GCA_963614475.1 Roseburia faecis | reverse complement strand
GTGGCAAGCGCCCCAACTCGCTGCAAGTGTCTGCATACTATAGCCGTCAGACCGGAGTCAATTCCTCGTACTACAACAGCCAGTGGCAAAATGCCTACAGCTACCTCGGTACGGGCGGATACTATGACTACAATTACAACTATCAGAACGCTTACGACCCCAATAAGGTCCTGCAAATGGTGGGTGTAAACATCGGTTTCGGCAAGCGTCTCAATTGGCCTGACGACTACTTCACCTTTACGGCCGAATTGGGTTACAACTGGTATTACCTCAAAAACTGGGAATACCTATATTATATGAACAACGGTACATCCAATGCCATAGTCCTCGGCTTGACGTTGGCCCGTTCGTCCATAGACAACCCGTTGTATACACG
>CAVEDT010000321.1:0-2617 GCA_963614475.1 Roseburia faecis | reverse complement strand
TCTTTTGACCGTAAGACCTCGGGATATGTTGTGCCGACCAATACTTCGCTGTCCAACTACATAGCTTCATTTACGGGCGGCATAAACCCTGACGAACTGAACTTCAGCAGCACATACAATCCCTATCGCGATAGCAGTCACGATTGGCTGAGCATCTTGGCATATAACACCTATATGATAAGTCCATCGGATGCGCAAGGCCGTTCGTATCGAGGTATGTTCCAGAACGGTACCACCGGAGATGCCGAAACCACATTGCGCGAACGTGGATACTTGGATGAGTACAGTTTCAACTTCGGCGGCAACTTCTCCAATTTGGTATATTGGGGTTTGTCCATAGGCGTTACAGACCTCAGCTATACTCGTGAGGTATGGTATTCCGAGTCTATGGAGAATGCCGCGGTATACGATGCTGCATCACAGAACAATGTCACCGGTAATGCCGGTATCAGCTTGACCAACTATAAGCACATCAACGGCTCGGGCTGGAACCTTAAAGCCGGTGTAATTGTGCGTCCTACCAACGAATTCCGCTTCGGCTTTGCAGTGCATACACCCACGTGGTATTCGCTGGAACACTCATACTACGGAGTAGCCGATTACAGCTATCTGAATACCGGTATAGTAGAAGGAAAGGACAATCCGCTTTCCGGATCCGAATACACCGATGACGCAGGCTTTGACTGGAAGTTGCGTTCTCCGTGGCGTCTGATGGTTGGTGCCGGTCTCGTAGGCAAAAACTTTATTATCAGCGCCGACTACGAATACGTTGCATATCCGGATATGAATATGCAGACAGCCGGATATGATAATTGGGGCTATATCACCGGGTATTATGACAATGTAGGTGTCAACGAAGACATCAAGACATATACACAAGGCGCGAATGTCATACGTGCCGGCGTGGAGTATCGGCTTCTGCCTTCGTTAAGCCTGCGTGCCGGTTGCAATTTTACGATGTCTAACATCAAAGATGATGTGCGCAATGGCTCGGCTATGGTTGTCACCAGTGGTACGGATCCATCCTTCTCATTCAATAAGACTACGCAGAATATTTCCGTTGGCATCGGATATCGCTACAAATCATGGTATTTGGACGGCGCCTACGTACACACCAATCGTAAAGGCACGTTGCACGCCTATACAGATTTCGACGGATATCAGGCTCCGAAATATGATGTGAAGGACAACGACAATCAAATCGTACTATCCATGGGCTTCAAATTCTGAAGCAAAACATAGACAGACAATGTATTAGTGATGGGGCGGCTATATGCTGCCCCATCACTACGGATAAGAGATTTTTTTCACGGCTTCATTTATTGATATTCTCCCAAGAGGTCTTACCACTACACGAATTCCTATGGCTCAAAAGAAAGACACCAAGCCATCACCCAAAGCTCGTCGAGACAAAGTTCCGGCATTGACAGCCGGAGAGACCGTTACGACAGATGCTTCTGCCATAGACTTGTCCAATCCGCAGTTTCAAGACGTTTGGAACTTGTTGCGTTATACTCGCAATTCGGTGTTCCTTACCGGTAAGGCCGGAACCGGCAAATCGACATTTCTGAGATATATCATCGCCAATATCAAGAAAAAATCGGTGGTTCTTGCCCCCACGGGGATAGCGGCTGTCAATGTCGGAGGGCAGACGATGCATTCGTTTTTCAAACTCCCGTTTAAGCCGCTTTTGCCGGATGACCCGGATTTCGCGACCAAGGTGCTGCGTAAGAGAATGAAGTATTCGTCTACCTTTGTCAAACTATTGCGCAATCTTGATTTGATAGTGATAGACGAGGTGTCGATGGTACGCGCCGATATAATCGATTTTATGGATAAAATCTTGCGCGTCTATACAGGCAATATGCGCCTGCCGTTTGGTGGTAAGCAGATGCTTTTTGTCGGCGACGTGTTCCAGCTCGAACCTGTGGTAAAGGGCGAAGCCCGAGATATGCTGGCTCGGTATTACGATACTCCGTACTTTTTCAACGCCAAGGTCTTTGATGATATGTCGTTGGTGTCGATAGAACTTCGCAAAGTTTATCGACAAACGGATTCTCATTTTGTAAGTATGCTGGATCGTATACGCGCCGGAAGCCCGTCGACTAACGATATAGACGAACTTAATTCGCATCTACGCACAGACAAAGCCGGTGATTCAGCCTTTACGATGACTATCGCCACACGTCGAGAGATGGTCGACAATATCAACGAAAGCCATCTAAACGAGCTTAAGGCCAAGGAAGAGGTTTACAGAGGTTCGATCGAAGGTGAATATCCGATGGATTCGCTACCCACCGATATGGAATTGCGGCTTAAGGTAGGCGCACAGGTTGTCTTTATCAAGAATGACCCCGAACATCGATGGGTCAACGGAACTATAGCCGTAGTGCGTGAATGTCGAGAGGATTGCATTATTGTCAGTACCGAGAATGACTCCTTTCTACAGGTCGTACGCGAGCGATGGTCCAATATCCGCTACGTGTACAATGAGGAAAAACATACGATAGATGAAGTCGAACTTGGGGCATTTACTCAATTTCCGCTGAAATTAGCGTGGGCGCTTACGATACATAAAAGCCAGGGATTGACTTTTGATAATGTAATCATTGACATA
>CAVEDT010000320.1:0-2625 GCA_963614475.1 Roseburia faecis | reverse complement strand
GGCTTCAACCCGGCCCGGTCGGCTAAGGATTGAATCCCGACACTCTCTCGCTGAGTCCAAGACATATATGTAGACTTACCAAAAAATGTTGATAAATCATATTACCAACCTCACACATTAAACTACCATGGCAAGAATCAAACCTTTCAAGGGCGTCCGCCCTCCGCGCGAATATGTGGAGAAGGTCGCATCGCGTCCCTATGACGTGCTCAATTCCGAAGAAGCTCGCATCGAAGCCCAAGGCAATCCGATGTCGTTATATCATATCATCAAGCCCGAAATAGATTTTGCTCCCGGTACGGACGAACACGACCCCAAAGTGTACGAGCGAGCTGTCCAAAACTTCAAGGACTTCCGTCAACGCGGATGGCTTGTACAAGATCCGGAGGAAAAATACTACCTGTATGCTCAAACTATGGATGGCCGTACACAATACGGATTTGTGGTGGCTGCCAACGTAGACGATTACCTCAACGGAGTCATCAAGAAACACGAGCTGACACGTCGCGACAAGGAAGAAGACCGAATGAAGCACGTTCGCGCCCAAAACGCGAATATCGAACCCGTATTCTTTGCTTTCGAAGACAACGAAGTGCTCAACGATATCATCAAGCGCGTATCCGCAACCAAGCCCGAGTATGATTTCGTCGCCAATGACGGCTTCGGACACCATTTCTGGGTTATAGATGACAAGGCAACCATAGATGCAATCACGGCCGAATTTGCCAAGATGCCGGCTTTGTATATCGCCGACGGGCATCATCGTACGGCTGCCGCCGCACTCGTAGGGCATGAGAAAGCCAAGGCCAATCCCAATCATACCGGCAATGAGGAATACAACTTCTTCCTTGCAGTGGCTTTCCCGGCATCCCAGCTCAAGATCATCGACTACAACCGCGTGGTTCGCGACCTCAACGGACTGACGCCCGAACAATTCTTGGCCCGGTTGTCCGAGAACTTCGATGTCAAGGATATGGGCACCGAGGAATATCGTCCCAATGCGTTGCATAACTTCTCGCTGTATCTTGGCGGACACTGGTATTCGCTTACGGCACACCCCGGCACATACAAGCCCGATGATCCTATCGGGGTGCTTGATGTAACCATATCCAGCGATCTTATACTGCGCGACATCTTGGGTATCACGGATTTGCGTAGTGATAAGCGCATAGACTTCGTAGGAGGTATACGCGGACTGTCCGAGCTGAAACGTCGTGTCGATTCGGGCGAAATGGCAATGGCACTTGCGCTGTATCCAGTTTCGATGAAACAGTTGATGACTATCGCCGACACAGGCAATATCATGCCGCCCAAGACAACGTGGTTCGAGCCCAAACTTCGTTCGGGTCTGGTAATACATCTTCTTGACTGACAGTAATCGGGTAGGGCGGGTGTGTAGCAGACACACCTGCCCTGCCAGCCTTACATAATATATGGCATAAATGGCATTCGGAACTATAAATAGAAAAATCACAACAATCGTGTGTGCGGCGCTGTTGTCGTCCATTGCAATGGCGGCACAGACATACACGCGTAAGTACAACGAATACTACAAGCGTACCGAGTACTATGACGCACACGGAAAGATGGTTGGATATTCAAAGGTCAACCCTTACTACAACCGTACCGAATACTACGATGCCAATGGTCGGCTGCAACGCACCGAGAAGTACAACGATTACCGCGATTGCACCGAAACACGAGATGCTTCCGGAAAACTTGAAAGCACACGTCGCAACAATGACTATTACGGACGAGAAGAAACACGAGATGCATCAGGCCGCCTTATCGGTTATCGCAAATGGAACGATTACTATAAACGTTATGATGTGTATGACGCAAAAGGACAGCTTGTTGGCTATGAAAAATGGAATGAATACTATAAACGCTGGGAGTATCATACCAGATAGGACGGTAGCCCACGGCGAGTATTAAATCTTTACACAAAATATATCATACTACAATGGACTCATTCAGAGAGTTGGCAAAAAAAATATGTGATGGATATATGCTTAATGAATCAGAAGCTTACGAACTGCTTGATATGCCGTCCGAAGACCTGCGTCAGGCCGCGCTGCTGGTTAGTAAGCAGATGGTACCGCGCAAGTTTGATAGTTGTTCCATCATCAATGCCCGTTCGGGACATTGTAGTGAAAACTGTAAATGGTGCGCCCAATCGGCACACTTCGCCACCGGATGCCAAAACTACGATGTGGTAGATCATGACGAATGCCTTCGTGAGGCGCGACACAACTATGAACGAGGAATTGCACGCTTTTCGCTCGTAGGTAGCGGACGTGCCGTGCGCGGTGAGGCCTTCGGCAAAGTTTGCGCCATGCTTCGCGAGATACACGATACGGTGGGTATCAAGACCTGCGCATCTTTGGGTCTGCTTGATCGCGAGAGCTTGCGCGAATTACGACGCAGTGGCGTTACTCGCTACCACTGCAATCTCGAAACGGCTCCGTCGTTCTTCCGTACACTATGCACTACGCACACCATCGAGGACAAAATCCACACAATAGAGATGGCGCGCGAAGAAGGGCTGGAAGTATGTAGCGGCGGAATTATCGGAATGGGCGAGACGCCGCGTCAGCGTGTCGAGTTTGCCTTGACCTTACGCCG
>CAVEDT010000319.1:906-2630 GCA_963614475.1 Roseburia faecis | reverse complement strand
AATTGTTGACAACAAACTCAATCGGTCGCAAAAGAAGAACGGCATCATCAAAGCCCCTCATATCCAGACACAAAAAGCCGGGCGAACCGCGATAATGGTTCGCCCGGCTTTCTCTATATTATGGCCGGTGGCCAGTGACGGCTGTTAGGCCTGTGTGACGGCATGGATGCCAGGGTCAGATATATGTATGCGTGCTATGCGGCTGACAATGTGTTTACTTGTTGCGGGCGGCACGTTTTTCGAGCTGCTTTTCGACGGCTTCGACGGCAACGTCAAAGGCTTCCTCAAAGGTGTCAGCGGTTTTGCTGGCTACGATTTCGCCGCTTTGGGGTATAGCGACACGGATGGTTACTTCCTTGTTGAGAGCGGTTTCAGGCTTGATGAGGTTGAGATTGACATCGAAGGTGTCGATTTCCGGGTTACGACGTCCGATACGCTCGGTTTTCTTGTTGATGAAGTTGACGAGGCGGTCTGCAATCTCGAAGTGGATAGCTTTGATACGTACGTTCATAGTTTTCCTCCTTTTTTAATGGCACGTGGATGTGCCTGTTGATAATTTTGTTGTAACTCTCGGTATGATATGTGTGTGTACAGTTGCGTGGTGGCCAGTGAGGCGTGTCCCAGCAACTTTTGTACAGCGTCAAGGTCGGCGCCACCGTTGAGCATATCGGTGGCGAAAGAGTGCCGTAGGACGTGAGGGCTGCGCTTTGCGCTATGCGCTACGGGGTCCAAGGCCTTGTGTACTATACGGTTTAGGAGTCCGTAATATAGCGGTTCGCCGCTTTCGCGCACCATCAATGTCGGTGTATGGCGCGTTCCGGTCACCTGTGCCCGCAGTCGGCGGTAGTCGTTTATTTCTTCGGCCAGTTCGGGCGCTATGGGTATGATGCGTTCCTTATTGCGTTTGCCTATGACGCGGACTTGGCCTTGGACGGTGTCGGTATTGTCGTCCGTAAGGGATATCAGCTCGGCGGCGCGCATTCCGGTTGCATAAAGCAGCTCAACGGCGAGACGGTCGCGCACTGCGCGGAAATCGGCGTGGTCGATGGGCGCGTCCAGTATTGCCTCCGTGTCTTCCGTCGGGACAAAGCGAGGCAGCACCTTGGGGGCGTGAGCCAATTCGAGGTCTCGTGTTGGGTCTACGGTATACCTGTGATAGCGTGCCAGATAGCGGTAGAAGGAACGCACGCAGGACAGTCGACGTCGTATGGTTGTTTGGGCCAATCCGCGTTGTGTCATATCGGCGAGCCATGCGCGAATATCCGATCGCGTCACTGTCGCCGGATCCACCATATCGGTGTCATCATCGGTGTCCCAGTCTACGCCGGTCAGGAAGTGAGCCCAGTCTTTCAAATCCTTGGAATAAGACAAAACGGTGCAAGCTGAATGGTTCAGCTCACACCGTAGATATTCTAAAAAGGATTTCGTCAGCATATCTCACATATTGATAAGCATCTGATGCCGGGTCGTGGTACCCGTGCGCCTTCTTATCGTATGTGCGAATTTACTGCTTCCTTTTGTCTTTTCCAAATAAAATCGAAGAAAAAACTTCTGCTCGGTATTCGTTCCCCCTTTCCGGTATAAGTTTGCGGTCTGATGCTCAAAGACTTGGTTTCTGAAAAAAACTTGGCTGCGGACCTTACTTTTTTTGTCTGATGGAGGTGGGATTTGTCTGCGTGTGCGGACGCTTCCCGGTGCGAAGACGGATGATATTAATCCTCGAC
>CAVEDT010000319.1:0-896 GCA_963614475.1 Roseburia faecis | reverse complement strand
CCTCGACGCTGCGAAGTTTCTGTACGTAAACAGCCTTCATCATTTTCTTGCGGTTGACAACCGAAGGTTTCTGGAAGGCTTGACGTGCGCGGAGTTCTTTGACAACGCCGGTGCGCTCGTATTTACGTTTGAACTTCTTGAGAGCTTTCTCGATGTTTTCGCCTTCTTTTACTTGTACGATGATCATTTTAGTGTTAGGTTGTTATTTGATTTATAGCTTTTTATGTCTTTGTGTTTTGCTGCAAATCCGCTTGAGCCGATGACGGCTGCATTTCCGCAGACTTTTAGCGGGGCAAAATTACAAATCTTTTCTGATACGGCCAAATTTTCGGGAAACAACTTTTTGCCATTTTACTCAAATTCAGAATATTCAGAATACTTGGGTCGTGGATGCCGTCTGTGTGCAGTCGGTATTGGCGGTTTTAGCGACTTGATTGGAAGACTTCATCGGCCGAGCACGTGCGCTTGCCTGCAGCGTCGGAGATGTCGAAGTCGTGGGTGCAGTACGACAGCGAAATAGGCGCGTATGAGTAGAAGCATTCCTTGGCGACAAAACCTCCGCAGTGGTTGCGAGGCATCTGTTTGGCCGAATGCCATCCTTTCCCCCTATATATATAAACGGTGTATGTGCCATTGGGGATATAGATTGCGGCGGTATCGTCTGCTGCGATGTATGTATTGCGTACAATTCTACCGGCGCGTTTCACGATGACCACGGCGTCCGAGTGGTCCGTAGTGTTGTTGTAGAGTGTGATTTTGGAATTGTTGTTGTCGTCTAAGGATGCATTGCCGTAGGGCGTATGTCCGGTGGGCATACTATTGTCAGCGTAGCGAGCGCTGTCTGTGAGCGAATTTTGTCTGTTCCGGTTGCTTGTATCTTCGGAACAGTATATGGG
>CAVEDT010000318.1:0-2634 GCA_963614475.1 Roseburia faecis | reverse complement strand
TGGCATAGAGTTTGCATAAAATATCAATGTATGGCCGCGACGAAAGGCAATTGTCCGACAGACGCCGCATACATTATATAATGTGTGCATATAGACGTACTTTGTACGCGATTCAACATAGTACCCCGATGATATACGTATCGACATCGGATTACGGGGGAATGTTTTTCCGCTATGCGGACATAGCCCGAATTCAAAAGACACGAACTATAAGATCTCTTTTTCAATGAGCAGAAACGAAACGATAAACCGCCTGCGCAGCATCAATGAAGACATATCTGCCGGACATTTGAACACAGCTCTGGAGCAGATGCAAGCCTTGGCCGAGCAAAAGATGCAATGGGAGGTGGGCGCGGACATCAAAACCGCAATCGCCAATTACGGCTATATGCTGTCCTATTTTGCCAAGGGCGTCGTCGACCCCGACCTCGACAAGGTCTTCGGACGTATGCAGTTGGAGGCCTGGGCACTTTTTGACCGACTGCGCCGCGCCATAGACATTCCGGGATATAGCTCGCTGTACTTTGATATAGTGCGGCTACGGAAGCTTCGAGGCGAGAGCCTTGAGACGCTTTTGAAGGCGTATTACGCAGCCATAGAAGCCGATACAAACCTTGTGTCGACATTGGCTTCTGCCGAATCCGAAGGCACGACTTATCGTGGCCAGCAACCCAAAGAGGAAGCGCTTAAGGCTTTGTTCGAGTATGTCTGGACATCGCACCCTATCAAGGAGGAGCAACCGGAACTTCTGCTGCAAGGAATAGAATCTGTAGCCGCCAAAGGCGAGGAGCTCGATATCGAGACCTATGCCACATGTATGATTGCAGCTTTGATGCTCGGCGATTTGCAATACGCCGATACGGGCCGACAAGTTGCAATGGCTCGTTTATATATGACTTATGCCGACAGCCGTCCACGCATAGCAGCCACAGCATTATGCGCACTGGCAATAATGCTTTTCCGTCATCGCCGCCGTCCCATAGGGCCGCAATTGAAGGATATTCTCGCGTCCGTAGCCGAAACGGCTACTTGGAACCGTGATTTCAAGACGGTGACTTTGGAGATGGTGCGCGTACGCAACACCGAGAACGTAGATCGTGCCATGCGCGATATAGTCATCCCCGGCGTCAGCAAAATTCGAGACAACTTAATGGACCAAATCAAAGACGGCAACCTTCCCAAGGAAGGCTTCAAGGTCGAGGATCTCGAGAAGTTGGAAGCCAATCCCGAATGGGAGAAGATGCTCGAGAACAGTGGCATTGCCGACGGGCTGCGACGTATGGGCGAGATGCAGCAGGACGGCGCGGACATTTTTATGAGCACCTTTGCACACCTCAAGAATTACGCCTTCTTCAACGATGTCATCAATTGGTTTATACCATATAACCCCGAGCACTCGCAGGTGGCCTACACCGAGGGCGGGCAAGACGGTATGGCTCAACTGGTGGATCGATTGACCTTCCTATGCGATAACGACAAGTACTCTATGGTGTTGTCCGCAAGTATTGTACCGCAAGCTCAGCGCGACCTCATATTTAAGCAGATGATGCAGAATTCCGAGCAAATTGCCGAAGCGGTGGATCCCAATGAGGCCAATATGTCGAAACGCGATGTGGACGTACGCCGCGCCACACGTTCTTTCCTGCAAAACTACTACCGCTTTGTCAAGCTCTACCGTCGCAAAGGGGAGTTTGCCGACCCGTACCGCGAAGGCCTCAACTTGCTCACCGTCCCTGCATTGACGCCTTATATGCACGATGAGACGATGGTGTCGCTTCTTGGCGAGTATTATTTCAAATACGAATACTGGGAAGACGCACTGACCGCTTTCCGCAATCTCGAGGAAGCGGATGCCGCGCCCGAAGCCACTTTGTATCAGAAGATAGGCTATTGCCACGAACAGTCGGGAAATATGTCCGCTGCATTGTCCGCCTACGAACACGCCGAACTGCTGGACGACAACAGTCGATGGCTGATGCGGCGCTTGGCTTATACCAACCGCCGTCTCGGTCGCCACGGGCAAGCCTTGACATACTACAAACGGCTGTCCGAAGCCGCCCCCGATGACGCGAATGCGACCATAGCATTGGCCTACGCATATATACGTCTATCACGTTGGAGTAAGGCGCTCAACCTCTTACGCAAGGTCGAGTTTACTGACTCGGAAGACGCCCGGCTATGGCGCCCTATGGCTTGGACACTCTTTGCTCAGGGTGATTACGAGTCGGCTCGCAAGTATTGGCAACACATACCATCCGAAAGCCTTACGTCCGAAGACTATCTGAATATTGGGCATCTCGAGGCGGCCACGGGCAACATCCACGAAGCTCTCACCCACTACCGTCTTGCGCAACAGGACGGTGACACGGAAGCACTGATACGGCGCTTGGAGGCCGATGGCGACATCCTGCGCGGCGCAGGCATCACCCCGGTGAAAATGACCCTTATCGAGGAAGCCTTGCGCAGCGGTCGCTGACCCGAGCCTCGGTCCAACGGCTCTTCGCCGGCATCGTTTCTCCGGGCTTTACACCGCTGCAAATAAGCGCTACCGGGACAGGACTGAATATTATGAATTAATTATTTAAGTTTCGCAAGTTCAACTTGCTGATTTCAGATTGTAAAAATTTGCGATAT
>CAVEDT010000317.1:0-2650 GCA_963614475.1 Roseburia faecis | reverse complement strand
GTACTTGGGTCTGTGTCTGCAGGTGCTCGCGCTCCTTGAGTCGTGCAACGGCAGCCGATCCGTCCCAAGCTCCGCGCGGCACTTCATCGCCGCCGATGTGTATGCCTATGCTCGGAACTCCGGCATCACGGTACATTGAGGCGATTTCGTCTATGATTTTTTCCATAAAGCGGTAGGTGCCTTCTACCGCCGGGTTCATTATATTGTCGTGGAAGGCTTGAGCCGATGTATAGCGCGATGTGTCGCCGTCTTCGATGAGTCTGAAACTGTCGTCACCGCAGTTGAGCCTTCGAGCCTCCATAGCGCGTATGGCTGCACGTGCGTGTCCCGGTGATTCGATTTCGGGTACTACTTCAATACCCATATTGTGTGCCGTGCGTATCAGGTCTATGAAGTCGGCACGTGAAAAGTATCCGTTGGAGGTACCGGTTTCGGTACGAGGATTGCCGTCTCCGGTAAAAATCTGCTTGAGGCATGTGCGTTCGTCTAAGGTATATCCGCGACGTGCGCCTACGTCCGTCAATTCGGGCAGCCCCGGAATTTCGAGTCGCCATGCCTCATCGTCCGTGATGTGGAAATGCAGTCTATTGAGGTGATTGGAAGCCATCAGCGCTAATATGACTTTCATCGTTTGCGGCTGCTGGAAATTTCGTGCAACATCTATCATCAGACCTCGCCACTGCATATCGGGCCAATCCTCAATGACTACATCCGGTATGCGTCCGAGGCTGTCGCGACGGCTCAATACCTTGGAATTAAAGGCTATGTAATTAGCCCATTGACGGTCGGGACGGCAATAAATGACGGCGCTGTCGCCGTGTACCTCAATGCGGTAGTAGTCCGGATTTTCGGGGTCTATGTCCACAAATCCAGGGATGTTTACGCGCGACATCGCTCCCGGTTGTCCGGGTACGACTTTTTTATAAGAAGGTATCACGTCATAGAAGCCTGCCGTCCAGTCCGTGACCATAGCCTCGTTGTGGCGGTATACTTCGGCCGCGTAATCGGTCATATCACGATTTAGTGGTGTCAGATGACGCTCCACTGCGTCGGTAGTACCATCGACATTGACGCGATGAAAGCCGTCCGGAGCGTAGCTGATATTGACAAAACGTCCGCGCGTCTGTATTTCGAACACCACGCTATCCTCGTTCTTCGGGTCGGCGTAGATGTCCGCGGCCGGGCCGTCAGGGTTGTGCGCCATCAGTCGCGGCGAGGCTATGGCATAATACCCGGGCACAAGTTCGATAAGTGTGCCTCGCGGATCGGTCAGGCGCATGTAACGTGCAAACTGATTGAAGCATAGACGCGGGAAATTGAGATTGCCGCGTACGACCAAGCGTTGAATGTAATACGGACGAGAAGCGCTGTCAGTGCCTTCGTGAGTGATGCTCCAGTGTACTGAAGTCAGTGCTCGCGTGTTATAATTGCCTGTATTGTCGGCGTTTGTGGCCGTGGTATTCATAGTCATGGCACCGGCCAGGGAAGTCGCGGCGGCCAGGACGGCAAATAATTTGGTATGGAGTTTCATATCGAATTTTGTCGGATTATATAGTAGAGGCGGTTAGGATGCGTGTCTATGGTCAGGAAGTGTTTTTCGGTCGGAGGCGTGTATCAATTGAGGTACAGCGGCACGCAGCGCATCATATAGTCGCGAGCGACATCCCAAGGTACATACAGCCCCATACGCTCGCCGGGCAGAGTGACGGGCTTCTCGTTGACATCGAAGCGTACATAGTAGCGTCCCGAGCGTTTGGCTTTGAAAAGTACTATTTGGAGGTTGGCGGCCATAGGTACTACATCGAAGTCGCGCCAGTGCATAGCCACGGTGTCAAAATAATTGGTCATATAATAGCACCCGGGCAGACGTAACAGTGATAGCAGAGGCATCAGCGTCTCGGCATGTCCGAAGCGAAGGTCGGCCACTACGCCGTCGGCACTACGACTGTCCGTGGCCAAGTCGGTGGTGCGTATGATGTCCATAAGCAGTGTACCGGCCATATCGGCGGGAACAGAGGATACGGTAGACGCCGTGTATTGCAAGTATTGGCGCAGGTTGAAGCAGGACCAGAGGGCGTTGTATTCGGCTTCGGTGAAGAAGTGTGAAGCATCACATTCGATTTCCATAGCAGCCATGCCTGCGATGACGTAGTATTCGGTGATGGCGAGTTCGCGAGCCTGTTCGGTGCCGCCGAAGGGATAGTCGCGACCCAATACGCGAGTGATGGCTGTCAAGGGACAATATTGCTCGAAATAGGCCATATATGTCGGCTCCCAAAGTCTGTCGCTGCGGAAGTGTTGGTAGTCTTCGTTGGTGTCGAAAGGCCGCATGAGTGTCGAGTTTTGGCGCCCCGAGTTGGACGAGATTTCCAGGCGATTGTTCATGCGCGACATTTGGTGCAGGAAGCAGAACATGCTCATCATCGAGCGTGGCGAGTAGGACGACAATGCACGCACCCGGGCCCCGTCTTTGAACAAGTCGCCATAGCGGCGTATCATTCGCGTGGCTATGGAGCGTTGTTCGGCCATACCTAACGAGTCGAGGGCACCCCAGCGTCCTTGCGATGCGGCCATGGCCTGTTCGGTGAGCGCCAGCAATTCGCGTCCCGTAGGTGTCAGCAGGCCCAGTGAATCGCTGTGTAGCAGTGCT
>CAVEDT010000316.1:0-2656 GCA_963614475.1 Roseburia faecis | reverse complement strand
CGATATCACCATCGAAACCGAACACACGGTGACACGCCCCGGCGAGTTCAGTAATTACGCCAATCGCTATCTGGGCATCACCGATGCCATCACCACTCCGACCAACAGCGTACGCATCAAAAGCGTCACCATAGTGCCGCGCGGCATACCCGGAGGCGCCGACAGCCGCTGGCAGGTGCAGTTCAAGAGCGGCAGCGCCGCCTCGATGCTGCTCACCGAAGCCGGAATACCACTGGCTGTGAATACCGACAGCATCGCCGAGACCCAAGCCGTAACGCTCCCCGTGGCCGTGGATGCCGCCCCCACCCCGTTGGAAGGTGATGCAGCACGTCAAGCCGTTACTCAAGACATGACGCGCAGCTCGTCCATATCCAAGAAGGCCGAATTGGCAGCCCAGCGCATCTTCGAACTGCGCGAAACGCGCTCGGACCTGCTCAGCGGCAACGCCGACAACCCACCGGCCGACGGTAAGGCCATGCAATTGGTACTGGACAATCTCTCGGCTCAGGAAGCAGCGCTGACCGCAATGTTTGCCGGTACGACGCAGACATACACGCGCGTAACCACACTCACATATACACCCGGCACTGCCGAAAGCCGCGAAATATTGGCCCGAGTATCCCCCACCGAAGGCATAGTGCCTGCCGATGACCTCAGCGGCGCCCCGATATACATCTCGCTGGCAGACATCGCCAAAGCCGAATTACCCGTCACCGAAAAGGGCGAACCGAAGCGCTTTCCCAAAGGCGGATTGGCTTACACCATACCCGGCACGGCATCGGTCACCCTGACCTACGACGGAACCACCATCGCGCACAAAGACCTGACACTGGCTCAATTAGGCGTAGTTTTTGGCATCAACCCAGCCCTGTTCACCGACAAAAAAGCCCCTGCATACGCGACTTTCGATCCAGCCACCGGAGCCATCACGGCTCTGGGTACCGTCGAATGACACTCATGTGAGCGGAGAAGTCCGGGGACGGCATGCCTATACCGCCGACCGGCTCGCGATGACAGCGGAGACCAAGGCTACGTATACCGCAACGCACGCCATACCCGAAAACGACGTCCAAGCGTGGAAAAGAAAAAAAATTGGACTAATTCCAAAAATATTTTCATTCCACTATTGCATATCTCGCCAAAGGTGCGTAACTTTGCGCTGTACAAAAGTCCCCTCACGGGCGGCTGAAGTACAACATCCTCATATATAAATCTTTATCAAGTCATCAAAAAAAGCACGATTATGAAGAAAAAATTTATCTGCACCGTATGCGGATACGTATACGAAGGCACCGAAGCTCCTGAGAAATGCCCGCTGTGCGGCGCTCCCGCCTCCAAATTCAAAGAAATGGAAGAAACCGGCGCACTTGAATTTGTCACCGAGCACGAAATCGGCATCGCCGCCGACACCGACGAACAGATGAAGACAGACCTGCGCACACACTTCAACGGCGAATGCAGCGAAGTGGGTATGTACCTGGCTATGTCCCGTCAGGCCGACCGCGAAGGCTATCCCGAAATTGCTGAAGCCTTCAAGCGCTACGCTTTCGAAGAAGCCGAACACGCATCCAAATTTGCCGAACTGCTCGGCGAAGTCGTTTGGGACACCAAGACCAACCTCGAGAAGCGCATGGCCGCCGAAGCAGGCGCCAACGCCGACAAGATGCGCATCGCTCGCCGCGCCAAGGAACTCAACCTCGACGCCATCCACGACACCGTACACGAAATGGCCAAAGACGAAGCACGCCACGGCCAGGGCTTCCAAGGCCTGTACAATCGCTACTTCAAGAAGTAAAGCGACACCGCACCATACATACAGCGAGGGCGCACTCCATTGCGGGATGCGCCCTCGCTGTATTTTCGACGACGATCAGTCCTCAGACTCGGACAAAAGCGAAACGGTATCGCGGACGGCACGTGGAAGGCCGCGCACCACGCAGTTGTAACTGTGTCGGATAAGGCGATGCAACAACGGCGTAGGCACGGCATCTGCGCCCAGTCCCACGTCGTTCCAATGACGCTTGTTCATGTGCCACGCCGGACGTATATTTTCATATCTTTCGCGCAGTTCCTCGGCATAATCCGGGGCACATTTCAACGACACGCGCGAGGTATCCGCGAGGTTCAGCATCGCAAAAATTTTTCCTCCCACGCGCAAGGTCACAATGTCATCGCCGAAAGGCATATCCTCGGTCGCAAAAGGCAGCGACAGACAGTATTCGCGCACTTCCGAAATATCCATAACTGATGGCTTTTTATCGTTTTACATACTCACCGCCGCATCGTCTCTACGCCTCATCGATTCTCACACTCCATCGGCCGAGCACCTTTTCGCTATGAATCTCGCCGTTGAAGTTCACCGCGGAAGTACCATCCGCACGGGGCGACCCGAATAACGCGGCGGTCAGTGTCATTTCGCAGGGTCGAGCGTCTTGATGACGCGTGCCGGATTGCCCACTGCCACGCTATGCGCCGGGATATCACGCGTAACCACACTTCCGGCACCTATGGTGCAGCCGTCGCCGATAGTTACACCGGGGAGAATTGTCACGCTGCCACCAATCCAGCAGTCATTGCCTATGGTGACCGGCAGTGCCCACTCACGACGGCTGTTGCGCTCGGCCACGTCCGTGCTGTGGCAAGCCGTGTATATGCT
>CAVEDT010000315.1:1405-2656 GCA_963614475.1 Roseburia faecis | reverse complement strand
GCTCTATGGTGTCGCACGTTACATCGTTACCTATTTTTATTTAGGACAATATTGGTTATAAGCTTATTA
This sequence comes from Roseburia faecis, assembly GCA_963614475.1. Lineage (GTDB taxonomy): Bacteria > Bacteroidota > Bacteroidia > Bacteroidales > Muribaculaceae > CAG-873. Next base: position 2,587 of record CAVEDT010000315.1, on the reverse strand, counting down.
TTTGCGTATATATGCATATATTCTGCTGATATACAGCTAACTGGGACGGTTGATTTTTTTTGATAAAATTTTATTTTGTTGTGTTCGTTTGGTTATAACCGGCGGAAGAACATGACCCGATCTTAATAATTGTAAAGCTATGCCATATTTTCTAATGACAAATAATCCAATAAGATTATACGGCCGATAACCATTATTGGCTAATCTTGCCTTTGTTGTAGGAGTTGAGTCCGCTATCGACACCGTCACCATCGGACATCATCTTATCGGCATGTTTGCGTGAACGGAAGTTGTATATTGTCGGATGGACCGATTATTACATCTCAGGGTATTAAAATAGGGTGGGCTGTGCCTATTTGGACACAGCCCTCATGTAAGGATTAGAGTATGTTCGTTCAATCGGAAGAATCAGACTTCCCGGATAGAGATAGCTCGGCACGGTTGTCGCCCCGCTTGGTGAAGATTACTGTGACGCCGTTGACGTTGAAAATCAAGTCATAAGTTTCGCCGCCATTGCTGTAACTCTCGGTTGTACTTGCAGCCTTGGCACGGTCTTTCTTGACGGCACTCTCCATCTTGGAGACGAGAGATGCATCGCCCCTTACGCTGATGCTGCGGAATACAGAGTTCTTTTTTGTGATTATGGATACGCTCACGGCTTTGTTCTTGTAGGTGCTTTCGCAGAACAGGCTTTCCGTTGCGAGACCCTTGGCCCAGCATGCTGTGGTGCACAGTATGGTGAGGAGGATTAGTAGTAGGCGTTTCATATCTGTTATATGTTTTGGGTGGTTAATTGTTTGACGAAGTATACTTATTTATACGATTGACAATCGATGCTTCCGTTGCTGCGTATTGTGTCCGGATTTGCATAGCACGCTGATATATGTCCGAACTCGATTGCTGCAACTCATCGATATGCTTGATGCGCATGTCGGCTTCGTTCTCAAGCTTTTTTGCCAAAGCGATACATTCGTTGTACTTGGCCATGGCTATGTCGTGTGCTCGATTGATGTCGGTGATTTGCTTGCCGTTTGCATATACGGTTATGACTGTCTCCGAGTTGTCTTGCAACTGCCCGTCTGTCATCATCATCATTATCATTATGATTCCCGTAACAGCGACTGCGGCGAGACATGCAGCCGCAGCAATCCATTTACGGAATTTGAATCGACGATGTACGAT
>CAVEDT010000315.1:0-1395 GCA_963614475.1 Roseburia faecis | reverse complement strand
GTGCGGCTATGCTTTCGAGACCCATCGCCAGGCGACACTCGTCTATGAGTGGCGAGTGCGCCTCGGCGAATAGCAGTACCGCTTTGAGATCTTCCTCCTCACGGCGGTCAAGCTCGCAGTCGAAGTATGCTTGGGCCAGTCTTTCAAGCTGTTCTATTGTCATATTGTCTTTAATGTCCATATCGTTAAGATCTTTATCTATTTTTGAGTGCTTCGCGGCATTGGGCGCGTACAATCTTGCGTGCACGGCACATATAGCTGCGTGCCACATCGATGGATATGCCCAGCTCGGAGGCTATTTCCGAGTATTCTTTTTCGTCAAATGTATACATCTCGAACACGCGCAGTATTGTTCCGGACATACACTGTCGTATGCGGAGTCGCAGGTCGTCGATACTGTCGGCGGCATCGGTCCTCGATGCGGTACTGCTTGCCGCTGTTTGAGCCTCTACCGAGGTGTCAATGTCTTCTGTAGGGCGACGGCGACGGAGCATATCTACGCAGATGTTACGCAAGGTGATATACATAAATGCTTGTCTCTGTCCCTCGGTATCGGCGGTATTCCTGTTTTGCCATACGCGTACAAACAATTCCTGAAGAGCATCGTTTACATCGTCCGCATTTGCCAATAACCGCTGTGCCGAAGCACGAAGGCGGCTGCGGAGGCTGATGAATGTCGATGTCTTTACGTCTTGTTCCATTGTTTGCGGCTTTTGTATATAAGACGTTTGTCAAGGGGCAAACATAACAGTTGATGCGTAATTCCCAGCGTTAAATAATGTGAAAATAAATGCAGGCTCCGCGTAAAGGTTTGAAATACACGAAGCATAGCACCGCATATCCGAGCTAAGATAGGCCGATATGCGGTGCTGTGTTTGGGGCGTGTATACTGATGGTTCGCTATTCTGTCTCGGCCCGAGCTAATGTGACTCATCCCGAAACAGCGAGTATATTCTCATCGTATGGGGCCTAAAAGTCTGAAGACCATAGGACGATGTGGTCGGGGGTCGAGCGTTGACAATCAACGAGCCGCTGATTGTCCGATCCGCGGAATAGTAGCGATATGTCTCGTCGGGCATGCACGTACGGGCCGTCGACCAATACATCAATATACGGTAGCAACTTGGCTCGTACCGGGTCGTTACATACCTGTTCGTAATGATATCCCGTATAACACCATAATCTGTATCCGGCCTCGCGCAATCGGCGAGCCAAAGGGATAACGGCTGCGGCGTTGTACATAGGATCGCCTCCGGTAAGGGTGACATCGAATCCATGCTTTTCGACTTCGTGTACAATCTCATCGACACTCATCGTATGTCCGGCATCGGGTGCCCAGGTCTGAGGGTTATGACACTCGGGGCAATGGTGGGTGCATCCGGCGAGGTATATAGA
>CAVEDT010000314.1:0-2660 GCA_963614475.1 Roseburia faecis | reverse complement strand
GGCAATTATAGCGGTGTCACCGTTGATGCCAAATCCAAAAAGATGCATTATGGCGGCTATACATTCAATATGGTCGACCTACCCGGCACTTACTCGCTGACCACTTATTCGCCGGAAGAACGCTTTGTCCGCCAGTACCTGCGCGAACAAACTCCGGACGTCATCATAAACGTCGTAGATGCCTCAAACCTCGAGCGCAACCTCTATCTGACTACCGAACTGATAGATATGGGCCGTTCGATGGTCATTGCGCTTAATATGTTTGACGAACTGAACCGAAGACACATACACCTCGATTACAAAACACTTGGTGCTATGATCGGCGTGCCTATTATACCAACGGTATCTAAGAGCGGCGAAGGCATCAGTACTCTACTGGATACGGTCATATCGGTCTACGAAGGACATAATAGTGAAGTTCGCCATGTACACGTCAACCTTGGCAGCGAAATCGAACGCGCCGTCACCGTGCTCAAGGATCGAATCAAAGCAGACGGCGAAATAGGCCACAAATTCTCACCGCGATATATCGCCATAAAATTACTCGAAGGCGACAGTGACACCGAAGGCAGTGTCCGCGAATCGGCGCACGGCGAACAGCTCATCGAGCTAAGAAACCAATTGGTGGCCGAACTCAAAGACAAGTTCAGCGATGATGTCCCGGCCGAAATTGCAGCAGAGAAATACGGATATATCGCAGGTGCGCTTGCCGAGACTCGCACACGCGAAGATGAGAGCGAGGATGACACCACGCGCCGACTGGATACATTATTCACGAGCAAAATCTTCGGATATCCGCTGTTTTTGCTCATAATGTTTTTCATATTCTGGCTTACATTCTCGCTTGGACAATTCCCCATGGATTGGATAAGCGCCGGAGTAGACGCGCTTTCCAATTTTGTTCACAATACCATGCCCGAAGGTCCCATCAAGGATCTTGTGGCCGACGGCATCATTGGCGGTGTCGGCGGAGTCATAGTATTCTTACCCAATATCTTGATATTGTACCTCTGCATCTCATTCCTCGAAGATTCCGGCTACATGGCTCGAGCCGCCTTTATCATGGACAAGGTGATGCACCGCATAGGACTGCACGGCAAATCATTCATACCTTTGGTAATGGGCTTCGGCTGCAATGTCCCGGCAATCCTATCTTCTCGCGCCATCGAAAGCCGTTCGAGCCGTATCATCACAATCCTCATCAATCCGTTTATGTCCTGCTCGGCACGTTTGCCGATATACATATTGATTATAGGCACATTCTTCCCTCGCCATGGCGCCTTGGTGTTCTTCGGCTTATATGTACTGGGCATAGCTGTGGCTGTAGCTACAGCACGACTTTTGCGTCGTTTTATGTTCAAAAAAGACGAGACACCTTTTGTAATGGAGCTCCCGCCGTACCGTATGCCATCGTGGCAGAATTCACTGCGTCATACCTGGGAAAAAGGCCAGCAATATCTGCGTAAAATGGGCGGTATCATTCTGTTTGCCAGCATTATCGTATGGGCGCTCAATTACTACCCACACCATGACAAAGCCGATGAGGTCACCGTGACTACGGCTTCCGTGGATACATCTTCCATAGATCCTAAGCACGATTCGTTCCTTCAGATGGCCGGCAAAGCTGTCAACCCGATCATGGAACCGCTGGGCTTTACATGGCCCGCAACTGTTGCTGCCGTAGCCGGTATCCCGGCCAAGGAAATCGTGGTTTCGACCCTCGGCGTTCTATATACAAATAACGATGCCGTAGACGACACAACGCTTGGCGAACGTCTTGAGGCGATAGATCCGCATACAGGACAACCCGGATTTACCTGGCAATCAGCATTATCATTCTTGATTTTCATATTGCTGTATTGCCCATGTATGGCTACAGTCGTAGCTATAGGTCGCGAAACAGGCAGTTGGAAATACTCGGCGTTCTCTATGGTCTACAACACTGCCGTGGCATGGTTTATTGCATTTGTCGTCTATCAATTACTGATGCTGTTCGCTTAACTTTTGTATGTCCCCCACCCGATTATGAACACCGATTTCAAGGACACCAAACACGACAGCACACATTGTGACATATCGTCGGCCAATAATATGCCCGATAGAGAGGAGATTCTGCGTAGGCACGGTGTACGCCCAACTGCGGTACGCATACTTGTGTACAATGCTATACATTCTTTCCAAGACACTTTCAGCATGAGCGATGTCGAGGATGCACTCGAGACCGTGGACAAGTCCTCGATATTCCGCACACTTGCCCTATTTGCCGGGCAGCACCTCGTACACGAAATCGAGGACGGCAGCGGATCGGCAAAATATTGTCTATGCCGCAACGACCATGCCTGCGGAGCTGAGGAAATGCACTGTCATTTCTATTGTGAGTCATGCCATAAGACTTTCTGCCTTGACCATACGCATATTCCCGTAGTACGATATCCCGAGGGGTTTGAGCTGCACCAAATCAACTATATGATGAAAGGTCTGTGTCCTTCATGTCGTCATAAGCATGAGGCTTGACTACAGAACGATACACGAGCCAAACAGCCATTTCGTCCATATCGCAATCAGACAATCGGTGGAGCTCTGTCTTTTACCGCACATATCACTGCTTTACCTCATTTACCACTGCCTTTATTCGTCTTTTGCAACCCGGTTGCAAAGCC
>CAVEDT010000313.1:0-2666 GCA_963614475.1 Roseburia faecis | reverse complement strand
CCCGGACTGCCGTCATCGCGTAGCTCCATAGTCGGCTCGTTGCCGCAAGAGGCAAGGGTCGCCAGTGCTACTGCGAGAGTAGTTAGAAGATTGGTTTGTCTCATAAGAATTGTTTTTGTGTTATTAGTGATTTTATTGTTGTTACGGCATGATTGCTTAGAGCCAATCATCCGACATAAGCTGTTTTAGGTGTTAGCTTCGGTTTCTGCTGCCAAAGTTAGTGCCATTTTTCTTAAAACAAAATATTTTTCAAAAAATATTTTCACAGCCTGATGTAACTACTGTCGATGGCTTTATTAGATGCCGCAGCACAGTACGCTACAATAAATTAAACATGTGCAAGTGTGCTGATAATATGTAGGTGTCAACGTCAATATCGGCCACACACAATGTGATTCTTGTCAAATAAGTTTACGGCTTGTGCAACAGTAACGGAAGTACTGCCCGATGGGAAAAAGTTATCGTCAAGTTATAAATGCCGGATGGTATTTACTCCTTAGGCATCTGGATGGCAGCCATCAGCAGGATGCTGCCGTGGTTGTTGTCTTTGACTATCATCAGGAACGGACGGTCAAGGGTAATCGTCCCGGGCGAGGTGGTCGTATAACTTGTGTTCGCTGTTACAGCGGCCATCTTTGTCCCTTCTTCGCTCACTTCAAGGCTTGTGGCTTGCAGTATCTCTGTGTCTTTCATTTTTCCATAGCCAAGCAGTTCTCGACCTGCCAAGTTTATTCCTACATTCGAGACATAATTGGTGATTTTTTTCGAATACTCGGTTTTAAGTTTGGGTATACCAATAATGTATTTCTTGGACGGAGTATTGTCGAGCTCGCGTGCCAGTAGGGCATCACGGACTTCCTGGAGAATGTCGGCTATGCATTTGTCCTCGCTTGGCAGCACAAAGACAGCCGAATAGTTGCAGTCCGCATACGGCAGAGCGAACATGGAATAATTGTCCATCTTGACAATGGGGACAAAACGCTCGCCAAACATCATCTCAACTTCGCCCTGACGCTGGACTCCGTTGGGGAGATAAAATGGTTTTGTCTTTGTCGCGGATTTCTCAAACGGCTCTTCCCACTGGCAATCAAAAAGCATCGCGTTGATAAACATCGCCTGCATCAGGGCACTTGGCTCATCTTTCAAGAATTCCGGAATAAGTTCGTTGGTTTTGTTTGAGCACCAATCGTTTATTATTGACTTCATGTCGTTTGCGCCAAAGTCAATAGTGCGGCCTTCTGCATCATAATACTTCTTGATGTCGCCCATTGCCATCGCAAAGTCTTGCTCTGACTTCATTGTCAGCGAGTTTGCCCATACGGAGTTGGCAAAGGACACTTTGGCTTTCCGGCCATTGTACGAGAAATAGTTTATGCGGTTTTTGTTGAACTCGTTGAGCGTGGTTGTGGACGAAGCACCGAGCTTGCCCACAATATCATTACGGTCGGTCTCGGCGAGAGCGTTGGATGTCATGCCAAGGCATAGGTCAAGGCTCAAGGGTGACAGCATTACGTTGTTGCGATCGGACACAGACAACTCATCTGAGTACAGCCCCTCGAATACGGTGAACGCTGACTTTATTTCCGCTTCACTGATGGTCTCCTCCTCGGCTGTCATCTCCATGCGCGACTTAGGCCCGTTGTCCTGTCCTTCGTTCGCTTCGGACGAGCATCCCGTGGCGAATAACGCCACGATGCTCAGTAGTGTTAGCTTGTAGGTTTTCATATTACGTGTGATTTTAGAAAGTTATTTAGAGACTTCGACATATAAGGCATCAGACGCGAAATTGTATTTTCCTGCGCCGCCGGATGGATAATCAAGCTTATAGGGATTCTTCGAATTGAAAGAACCATTGTAATAGTAACCGTTGGCGGTACCATCCCAACCCCAATTGATGTGGATGTAGTCATAGTACCGGGTATACTCTTCGACCACCTCTACAAGAGCCGGAGGTGTCACCGCCGGGTCTAAGATATAGCTTTTGTGGTAATGCTTAATGTATTTTCGGCCGTCCACTAAGAATACATGATTAGCATCTCGGCCTTCTGTGGTTGTATCACTTCCACCGACAGCCCATATCCGGGAACCATCAAAAACAGGGTTGGGAGTTGTTCCAAATTGCTTTATGACAGATGTTGTATATCCGAAGTACGACATTCCGTTTTTAAAACCGGGCAAGGTAGCTCCTGAACCAAAAGGAGTGTATTCGACACCAACCTCTTTTCCTATTTTACGAACCAACATTCCAATTACATTATGGGTGGCGACATCATGCTGACAATTTGCCGGGATTTTGTCCACTCCGCTTGTTACGTGCTTGTTAATCTTGTCCCAGTCAAGCGAAATTATCGCCGAGCCACCTTCAACATCCCAAATGAAGGCGTTTGGGTATCGGTAGTGCGTCATGATTTGGGCGGCAGCGATTGGAACGCACCCTGCCGGCATACGTACTGACCCCAATATAATCGGGCAGTAGTTGTTGTACGGCGCGTCCTGTCCCCAATGCACTTTGACCATAGGCTCCACGTTATATATCGTGTCATACGTGTCTTCCCTCTCGTAAAGGAACGGACGGGTGGGGTCTAAGCCTCCGACAATGCCGGATGCTCGCCCTTGCAGGTTTTCGACAGCATTGTCTACGAAGAGCTTGAGCGAGGGATTGTCGA
>CAVEDT010000312.1:0-2668 GCA_963614475.1 Roseburia faecis | reverse complement strand
AGAACGTACCAAAGTCTACGAGATATTGCAAAACATATATCCGACAGAGCAAAGCCGTCTCGACAAAATCAAAAATCCGCCGACAAAAAGATGATAGGGCACTTACATATATCCAATTATGCGCTTATCTCATCCTTGGACTTAGACTTTGGCCCGGGGATGAACATCATTACAGGCGAAACCGGAGCCGGCAAGTCAATTATTTTGGGCGCATTAGGGCTTGTAATGGGACTTCGGAGTGACAGCAAGGCTGTACGTACAGGCGCTACAAAGGCTGTCATTGAAGTCGAATTCGACATTTCCGGACTTACCGATGTTTCGGCATGGCTCGACCTAAATATCGAAGACAATCCTCAGGGTGTATGTATTATGCGCAGAGAGATTTCGGCCAAGGGCAATTCGCGTGCATTCATAAATGACACTCCGACGACACTTGACCGGATGCAGACGTTAGCGTCAATGCTGTTGGATATACATACCCAACATCAAAACCTCTCGCTATCTGACAGCCGTTACCAACTGTCTGTGATAGATTCTGTTGCCGGAACGGGCAGTTTATTAAAACAATATCAAGAAGCCTATCATAAATATCGTCACGCACTGGACGAATATGCTCGTGTGCGGGATACAGCCGAACGCTATAAGGCAGACGAAGAATATATCGCCTACCAACTTGAGCAAATCAACGAACTCGGCCTCGTGCCACACGAGCAAGAAGATTTGGAACGCGAGCGCGACCGTGCCGCTAATGCATCTACGGCAAGAGAACATCTTGATGCGGTCAATGATAGCCTTAGTATTGGCGATGGTGGCATTGTGGCTGCCTTGACAACGGCTATAGAACATTTAGGTCATCTGCAAGAGAACTACGATGATGCTTCCGATCTCGCATCCAGACTTATGGGTGTCCGGACCGAAATAAACGACATTGCTGATACCGTGGCTGATCATCTTGCAGCAATGACGGTGGACACAATGCCGTTAGAGGAAATAGAGGACAGATTGTCAAAGATATATGCGCTGGAAACACGTCATAATGTCGAAACATCTGACATGCTGATGGAACGTGCGAAACAATTGCAGGAACGTATAGACATTATACATGACAGCAATGGCACACTTGCACGTCTTGAAGACAACGCTAAGCAGGCTAAGAAACAGGCTGTCATCATAGCACGTCAATTGACGCAGATGCGTACCGAGGCTGCCTCAAAATTCGGAGAAATGCTTGTCGAAAGAGCCCGACCATTAGGTCTGTCAAACCTCAGATGCGACATCTTGATATCCAAAAGCAAGTTGACGCCATTGGGAATGGATCAAATCGACTTCCGTTTTGCCTTTAACAAGAATCAACCGTTGATGTCGGTAGGCAAGACTGCGTCCGGCGGCGAAATATCGCGATTGATATTAGCCATTAAGGCCATAGTGAGCGAATATGCCAAGATGCCGACTTTGATTTTCGACGAAGTGGACACCGGCGTATCGGGAGATATTGCGACACGTATGGGCAGAATGATGGAGCATATTTCGAGACATACGCAGACTATAGTTATCACGCATTTGCCACAAGTAGCATCACAACCAGGCAGGCACTTCTGTGTATACAAAGAAGACGACGAAACATCGACAAATACGAATGTAAAACAACTGGCGGAAGAAGAACGCATAGACGAAATAGCCAAGATGCTTGGCGCCAACGCTGAAGATAATGCGGCACACAACAATGCCGTCAGTCTTATAGAAAACAATAAAACGGCTTGACTAATAGCCACGACACAATATGGAACAAGATAATTACATATACGGACTTCGTGCCATAATCGAGGCTGTAGAGGCCGGCAAACAGATAGATAAAGTTTTTATCAAGAAGGATTTGCAAGGCGAATTGGCAGGTGAACTGCTTGCAGTATTGCGTCAATACCGTATCCTCACTATGCGCGTCCCGGTAGAACGAATCAACCGCATTACACGTAAAAACCATCAGGGAGCATTGGCCATTCTATCAGCTATAGAGTATAGCCGAGTGGGGGTTATTGTCCCCGAATTATACGAACAGGGACGTCTACCGCTAATGATAGCTTTGGACGGCATCACGGATGTACGTAATTTCGGCGCAATAGCGCGTACAGCCGAATGTTGCGGTGCTGATGCAATCATTATTCCCGAGCGAGGCAGCGTATCCGTCGGTGCCGATGCCGTCAAAACGTCTGCCGGAGCCTTGCTCCGAATGCCCGTGTGCCGCGAACGCAATTTGGCTAGCGCCATCAAATTCTTGCGAGACAACGGCTACCGTGCAGTTGCCGTATCCGAGAAAGTTGATGTAAACTACACAGAGATAGACTACACAGTTCCCACGGTATTTGTTATGGGTGCAGAAGATGTCGGCATTTCCGCAGAGGTCATGTGCGAATGTGATACCATGGTTTCAATCCCCATGTTTGGTCAGATACAATCCCTGAATGTCTCCGTAGCTGCCGGTATAATGATGTACGAAGCCGTACGTCAACGACTCAAATCGGATATGGACGTGCAATAATGGCGCATTTACTGCGGCCTAAAAGCCGAAGATTCGCAGCGAATTACGCGAAGTGTTTTCGGCAACACATTCTATATTAGAGCCTAAGGCTAACGCTACACTTGTCGCCGTCGCGATGATATAAGCACTTTC
>CAVEDT010000311.1:0-2671 GCA_963614475.1 Roseburia faecis | reverse complement strand
AAGCCTATGTCAGATACTGCAACGGCGTGTACGGCAGACCCCGCAAAGGAATATACGGCAGACATCTTGGTACAAGCGGTAGATGCCACGGCGCGTGTTTTCGATGGCCCGGTAGTGCGTACGCCCAATACACACGGTACGGGTTGCACGCTGTCCTCGGCCATAGCGGCATATCTGTCGCGAGGTTACGCCTTAGAAGATGCTGTTGCCCGAGCCAAAGCGTGGCTTACCGAAGCATTGCTTGCCGGTGCCGATTGTCATTTCGGCCACGGCCACGGCCCGGCTCTCCTTGTTTGGAAATCATCTATAGAAGATTAAAAGTCCCTAAGGACCCTAAAGTCCCTAAGGACCCTAAGGTCCTTAAAGACCCTAATTGCCGTTTTTTACAATAAAAACACCATACAAATATGACCATTATCATCAACAGCAAATCGTACAATGTCGCCGTAGGCGCCACTTTGGCCGAGGCACTGCAAAGCGTACTCGGCACTATAGAGGGTATGGCCGCCGCTGTCAACGGTGCGGTAGTTCCGCGCGGAACTTGGGATACGCATGTCCTCAACGAAGGCGATGACATTATACTCATCAAAGCCGCTTATGGAGGTTGATATGCCTGATACATTCGAATGTACGCCGCTGATGCTCATAGTTATCACCCCCGAGGCTGTTATGGCCGATGAGGCGCGCATCTTGACGTCCATACTCGAACTTGACGACAATCTGCGAGTGCATCTGCGTCATCCGCAGGCCGCCGACGCCGACATTTCGGCTATCGTGGACGGTATTCCCCGTGCGCTGTGGAGTCGTATCAGCATACATGGGCACAATGCCGTGGCTGCCGCCCATATCGGCGTAGGCGTACACTTATCGTCCGCGGCTTTGTCCGAGGGTGGGGCACTGCCGCTATGTGCCGTCCTATCGGGTAGCTGCCATACGGCGGCTGAGGTCGCAACGGCTCCTGCGGCACTGTCTTACGTGACGCTGTCGCCCGTATTCGATTCCATATCCAAGCAGGGATATGCGGCTGCGGTCAGTCCCTCCGACCCGGCTGTGCGTCTGTGTCTTTCGGCGCGGCGTATCATCGCATTGGGTGGAATGACGCCCGAACGTATAGCCGAAGTTGCCGCCGCCGGATTTGCCGGCGCAGCCTTCCTGGGCTATGTTTGGGAGGGTGGTGACGCGCTCGAACGCTGCCGCCGTATCGTTGCCGCCGCCCATGGTGTGTACCGGACTATACCTGCACGTACGCCCTCGCCGGTACACTTGGTCACCGATGGCGCAGATGTCGCGGCTACCGTGAATCAGGCACGACAGGCCGTCTCGGGCGGATGTCGCTGGGTGCAGGTGCGTATGAAGAACGCCGTCCCGGCCGATCGCGATGCAGCGCTGATATCGTTACGGGACTTCTGCCACAGTCATGGAGCCACTCTTATAGTGGATGATGATGTGCAGGCGGTGTGTCGCACTTCTATCGATGGAGTACACCTCGGACACGAAGATATGGATCCGGCCGAGGCGCGTACCATACTCGGGCCGGTACCGCTGATAGGTGCCACCGTCAATTGTACAGCTGATGCCGAGCGCCTTGTCGCGAAGCCCATAGACTACATCGGCTTGGGCCCGTGGCGCTTCACCACCACCAAACGACGTTTGGCACAGCCGCTTGGCGCCCAAGGTGCGAGTGATCTTATACGACACATACGCGACTTGGGCATCCGCGTGCCCATACTTGTCATAGGCGGCATCACCGGCGAGGATATCCCCGCAGTGCTGGCCTCCGGAGCCGATGGCATAGCCGTCAGCTCGGCGATATGCCGCGCCGCCGACCCGGCTGCTGCCGCACGCCGCATAATGCAGGATTTTGAAGCGGCACAAGGACAATGACTCGTGTTGCATACGACAGAGAATAAGGCAAACAATATAATATACGACAAACAACACATAAACAATAATATGGAAGATAAACAACTGACAATAGGCGGACGGCAATTTGCTTCGCGCCTGTTTGTAGGAACGGGCAAATTTGCCTCGTCCGAAATCATGCACCGCGCCATAGAGGCTTCGGGAACGCAGATGGTAACCGTGGCGATGAAGCGCGTCAATATGGTCTCCGATGCCACCGACGATATGCTCTCGGCCATAGATCGCGAGAAAATACAATTGTTGCCCAATACTTCGGGCGTGCGCGATGCACGCGAAGCCGTTGTGGCTGCTCGCCTCAGCCGCGAAGTTTTCGGCACTCCTTTTATCAAGTTGGAGATACATCCCGACCCCAAGTATCTGATGCCTGATCCTATGGAGACCCTGGCCGCTACGGAGACCCTGGCCAAAGAGGGATTTGTGGTACTGCCTTACGTACAGGCCGATCCCGTACTATGCAAGCGCCTCGAAGAAGCCGGAGCCGCAGCAGTGATGCCTTTGGGTGCGCCCATAGGCACTAATAAAGGTCTGCTGACACGTGACTTCCTCGAAATCATCATTGAACAGGCTTCCGTCCCCGTGGTCGTAGACGCCGGACTCGGACTGCCCTCGCACGCTGCCGCAGCTATGGAAATGGGCGCTGATGCGGTGCTGGTCAATACCGCTATAGCCGTAGCTGCCGACCCCGTGGCTATGGCTCGCGCTTTCGCCGATGCAGTCGATGCCGGACGTCGCGGACGCCTTGCCGGTC
>CAVEDT010000310.1:0-2673 GCA_963614475.1 Roseburia faecis | reverse complement strand
CAAATCGAGTTATCTCCGAACGACGGTCGGGAACGGACCATACGCACAGCCTTAGCGGCAGTTTCAGCTACGAGACCAATCAAAAGACTCTATACTTGAATAATACGCTGAAGACAAACCTCGACTGGGACGATGTGCGTCTGGCTACTGTCGGAAGTTTTGACAATACACAATCAGCGTCCTTACCCAATTATTATGTTGCCGATAATCTTAAAGCAATCAAACGTTTTGCCGGGAAACATTTGGTGACTTTTACCGGTCAGATCGAATGGCAGTCGCTGCCGCAGACACTCACGGTCATTCCTAATGGCGATAACGCTATGCGCCAGCACGTTTCGGACTACGCATTCTACACACACGAAAGTGCGGCATACGCCTTCGTATTCAAAGGTATAAACGTCGGAATTACGGCCGGAGTCAGAGCCAATTTTCGAAACTTCGACGCCGAATTGTCTGCACTACCCGATGGCGTATCGGGGCTGAAATGCGAGGCTTTGAACACATCCAATGTCGCCGTATATGCCACTCCGCGCTTCGAGTATATGTTGAACGCCGTTGATTTCACAGTCGAGTTGCCGGTTACATTTGCCCGGTACGGCTTCGATAAGGCTTTGGATGCATCTTCTCAAGTGTATTTTTCGCCCGAAGCCAAGATGGTATGGAGTCCGATAAATCGTCTGAAGTTGACTCTTAAAGGTGGCGCAGGTCGTGCGCCGATGGACATTTCAAAGATACATAATTCATTGGTAATGTCTTCGTATAAATCCTTTGCCGGTGGAGCAGACGACTTTTATAACAATACTTTTCAGCGAGTAAGTGCCTCGGTGGCATTCAAAAACACCGGTCGCGGATTATTCGCCAATGCCACTTTCGGACATTCGTGGAACCACTCGCCGTATACCGTGGCTCAGCAGTTTTATGGTGACTACCTCGTTTACGGATATTCGAAAGCATCCACTTCGTCGCGCACAATGTATGCAGTAGCCAATATAGGACAATCTTTGGACTTTATGCGCGGTACCATAAAAGCCAATGGCTTGTTCAGTCGCAACAACGCCCGACAGTATTACCAATCTCTGCTTATTTCCACCATCGGCACGACTTGGGGCATTGGCGGCAGCATATCCACCAGGCCTCTCGAATGGATGTCCGCAGACTATAGCATAGATTATGACGCAAACCGTCTATCGATGGACGACAATAATGCTTCGTGGCTCGGCAGTTTGGTCAATAGGATGAACATTTCGCTGTTTCCCATAACCAAATTGCGTTGGGACATTTCGGGCGAGCACTATCATAACGAGATTGCCGACGGTCAATACAAGAACGTTTTGATGCTCGATACCAAGCTGACATATACGCTGAATAAGCATATTGAGTTGTCCGCATCTTTGGACAATATTTTGGACAAACACACATATAGTTACACAACATACAGCCAAACAGCGGCTTATGAGTATCAACGCAATTTACGCGGCCGAGAACTGCTGCTGACTATAACCATCATGAAATAAAACAACAATCATTCATATATAGTTACATGTCATTATGAACAAAAAAACTATTCTTAGCATACTGGGCGCATGCGCTGTTGTATGCGCTTCGGCACAGCAAGCCACAATAAAGGTGGCATACGAGGCATACTCTACGCCTCGCTCCGGCAACTTCTTGAAGCAAGTGAAGCGTGATATGGTATTGCTGGCCGGCCCGCAAGGCTCCAAATACTATAACACCATGAGCGAATACTGCGACTCGCTCACCTCAACGCCGGAAGGCAAAAAACAACTTAACGACATCCAAATGGCCGCATGGATGACTCGTAATCCCGATGGATCCATAACTATCAATCAATCCAAAGGCAACGCACCACACAAGACAGAAAGCCTATATGTCTACAAGGATGCTGCGACTTCGACAGTTACAGTATATGATAAATGGGCGGACGAACCCGGTACATACACCGAGCCTATGGGACAACAATGGGAATTGGTGGAGGACAGTACTAAGACTGTGCTCGGATATGAGTGCATGCTTGCTACCTGTAATTACCATGGACGTCAATGGAGCGCATGGTTCTCGCCCGAAATCCCCGTATCCGACGGTCCATGGAAACTGAGCGGACTACCCGGTCTGATACTGGAAGCCTATGCGCCTAATAGTAACTTCCGCTTTATTGCAACCGGCATAGAGAACACAAACGTGGCCATTACTCCCGTATATCAAGCCAATACCTATGCCAAAGTAGACCGTAAAAAAGCCCTGCGCGAACAGCAGGATTACCTGAATCACTTGCAAGAGCGTCTTTCGGCACGCAGCCAAGGCAAGGTGGAGGTTTATATAACCGATAATAAGGGCAATCGTATAACGATGCCTAAATACGAGCCTAAATTCGCTATCGAAAGCGATTACGAAGAAAAATAAGGTCTTTCGGACATCATATACACGGAGCTGTGGCACCAGATGCCGCGGCTCCGTGTTTTATTAAAACTTAAAAATGCGAGCCGTTACCCGAAAAAGTCG
Organism: Roseburia faecis; assembly: GCA_963614475.1. Taxonomy (GTDB): domain Bacteria; phylum Bacteroidota; class Bacteroidia; order Bacteroidales; family Muribaculaceae; genus CAG-873. The sequence continues at coordinate 153 of CAVEDT010000310.1, read as the reverse complement.
TAACTTTGATACACCAAAAGCGACATTTAAGACAATCATGGACCGAAATACATACTTCCAAAACCGCGGCACCTGCCGCCGATTTAAAGACATAGACATCGCCGATGCGACCATCGAAGACATTGCTCGTCAGGCTATGCATGCGCCCAATAC
>CAVEDT010000309.1:0-2677 GCA_963614475.1 Roseburia faecis | reverse complement strand
TCGGCAAGCATTATTTCTCCTGCGGCAGGCGTATTTGCTTGACTTGTAGCTGTATGGAGGAAGTAGCGTTGCGGTGCTTATTTTCCTCGATAGTGTAGCAGATGTCGAAAGGTTTGCCCTGATGGATGTGGTCGAAATATTGCGCCATATTGAATGCGATGCCGTTGAAGACCTTGCCCGAGGTGTCGTCCACGATTTCGAGCTTGATGTGTTCGTTGTTGCGGCCTACTATGCGGCTGGTGCCGAAGTCTTTGACGTTGCGAGTGCAGAATACAGGCTTCTGGTTGCCGGGGCCGAAGGGTGCGAACATACGCAGCATCGAGACAAATTCGGGTGTAATGCGTGTAAAGGGCAGTATCGCATCGATGTTCAACTGCGGTGTCAGTTGCGAGGGCAGGATATTGGTGGCCACGTATTCCTCGAAACGACGAGTGAATTCGGGGATATTCTCTTCGCGCATGGACAGCCCGACGGCATAGGTATGGCCGCCGAAGTTTTCGAGCAGGTCGCGCGATGCTTCCACGGCTTTGTATACGTCAAAGCCTTGTACGCTGCGGCTGCTGCCGGTGGCGATGCCGTCGACGGTGCCGCGCGTCAGTACCACCGACGGCTTGTAATACAGCTCGGTAAGGCGCGAGGCCACGATGCCGATGATGCCTTTGTGCCACTCCGGGTTGTAGATGACTATGGACTTATGGTCGGCTACATCGTCGCCGCGTGCGCTGAGAATGGCGTTGGCTTCGTCGGTGATGCGCTTGTCCAGTTCCTTGCGGTCCTTGTTGTACTGGTCGATGGCGGCGGCGCGCTCGTTGGCGTCTTTGGTGTCGCGCGATACAAGCAGGTCCACGGCTTCGCGGCCGGACTGCATACGTCCGGAGGCGTTGATGCGCGGGCCGATTTTGAAGATTACATCGCTGATGGTGATCTCCTTGCCCGGAAGGCCGCAGATGCGGATTATGCCGCGCAGACCTACATTGGGGTTGCTGTTTAGGCGCTTGAGACCGTGGTAAGCCATAACGCGGTTCTCGTCCACCATGGGTACGATGTCGGCGGCTATGGATACGGCTACCAAGTCGAGCATACCTTCGAGTTCGCCCGTGCCGATGCCGTTGCTTATCGAGAATGCTTGCATCAATTTGTAGCCCACGCCGCAACCCGACAGATGGCTGCACGGGTATGTCGAGCCTTCGAGCTTGGGGTTGAGTATGGCCACCGCATCGGGTAGTTGCTCATCGGGGACATGGTGGTCGCAGATGATGAAATCGATGCCGAGGGTCTTGGCGTAAGCGATTTCGGCGTTGGCCTTGATGCCGCAGTCGAGGATGATGATGAGTTTGACGCCGGCGGCGGCAGCTTCGTCTATGGCGTGCATGCTGATGCCGTAACCTTCGTCGTAACGTGTCGGGATGTCGTAGTCAATCTCCGAGTAAAAATTTTGCAGGTATCGGTATACCAGCGCCACGGCGGTGGTGCCGTCGACGTCATAGTCGCCGTATACCAAGATACGTTCTTTAGCCCCCATGGCCCGGTTGAGGCGGTCCACAGCTTTGTCCATGTCGGGCATTAGGAACGGGTCATGCAGGTCTCTAAGCGAGGGGTGGAAGAATTTCTCGGCCTCGTCTATAGACTGTATGCCCCGTTGCACCAAGAGCTCGCTTATGGGCGAGACCTTGGCGTACCGGCGTGCCAGCTCGGACTCCAATTTTTGTTTTTCTGCGGACAGGGGTAGATAGTTCCATCTACTTGTCATTTATGTTGTTTTTTATTTTTTTTATCATGCCTGCGGACACGCCGGAGCGTGCCTCTGTCGCGCTGTCGGGGGTGAACCCGTGGGTGAGAGATTCGCCCGTGGGGGCGTGCGCGTGTATATGAGACCGTGGCGGTGCGCCTTGCGGTCGGTCCGCCGTATCGGCGGTATATATGTATTGTTGCCGCGGTATATCTGCGGGCACATCAATGCGTCCCGAGCCGTGGCAAGTCGAGTGTTGTGCCGGAGTGTGGTCTGTGCGCTGATTTTCAGCGCCTTCGCGTGCTACTCCGGCGGCCGCATAGAGAAGAGTGCGCCTCATCAGGCACTATTGCGGCTATTTTAACGCAAAGATAGCCAAAATTTCGGTTTTTGCCGGTATGGCGCGTTGTTTTTTTGGAGAAAAAATTTCGGAGTATCCGAAAACAGTCCGTCCGGGACTTCCGGCGAAGCCTCGGACGGATATTGAATGGAAGATGTGTGTCTAAGTACGACCGGACCTGAGAAGGTCGGGTCTTATTATTTTTACTTGATGCAGACTTTGGTGGCGGTATTGCCTATGACGCGGATGTATATGCCGGATGTGGGATTGGCCACGGGCATACCTTGCAGGTTGAAGTAGCGTGCCTGTCCGTTGTCCTCGGCGGAGATGTCGTCCACGCCGGTGGTGCTCATCCCGGAGACGATAAGGCGTCCGTCAGTCTGGCTGCCGGGGGTGTACTCGACGGTGAACACTGCATGGTCGATGCGAGCCACGTGTCCGATGTTGGTGTTGGGGTGAGTGCTGAAGACGTAGTGGCTGTCCTGCATCGGGTTGTATACGAGAGTGTACTCGGAGCGTCCGTTCTTGCCGACGTATGCGTAGACGTCTTTGTCGTTGCTGTCTTTGACGCCGGTGGAAGGCTCGCCCTTGATGGCGGAGACTGAGGC
>CAVEDT010000308.1:0-2695 GCA_963614475.1 Roseburia faecis | reverse complement strand
GATATAGCCCTATACAGTCAGACCACCAAGTCCATCGAGGGCTTCACCGCCATCATCGGCGAAATACAACGACGTATGCTTCCGGGCGCACGTTTCACCTACGCCGACACCATCTGCCGGCAAGTGGCGCATCGCGGCGAGCACCTGCGCGACTTTGCACATGCCCACGACGTCATCATATTTGTGGCCGGAGCCAAGAGCAGCAACGGCCGCGTACTCTACGGGCACTGCCGCGAAGCCAACGAGCGCAGCTATCTGGTGGCCGAGAGTGCAGATGTGCGTCCCGAGATGACCGCCGGCGCCTCATCCATAGGCATCTGCGGTGCCACCTCCACCCCGCGATGGCTCATGGAGGACATTGCACGCGACATCCGCCGATACTACGCCAATATCGAGCAGAAGCAATGAACGACTTCGTAGCCCTCGACGTAGAAACCGCCAACAACGAGCCTTCCAGCATCTGCGCTATAGGGGCGGTCAAGGTGCGCGACGGAGTCATCGTCGACAGCATCTACACCCTGGTATGTCCCGAGCCGGAGTACTACTCGCGTTTTTGTACCGCCGTACACGGCATCACCAAGGCCGACACGCAGGACGCCCCCAATTTTGCCACCGTATGGCGACGCATATATGCCTGGACCGAGGACCTGCCGCTGGTGGCGCACAACGCCGCCTTCGACCACAAGTGCATCGATGCCGCCTGCCGCGTGTATCAGCTCGAGCCCCCGGAGCAGGAATTCCTCTGCACACTCCTGGCCGCACGCCGAGCCATACCCAAGGCTCTATGCCCGTCCAAGGCACTGCCCTGCGTGTGCAACTACCTGGGTATACCGTTTGAGCACCACCACAACGCCATGGCCGATGCGCAAGGCTGCGCCCGACTGGCGATGGTCCTATTATGACACGGCACACGATTAGGCACCGCCGCAGCATCCTCAGAAAAAAAGACACACTATGACACAGCACACATTAAATATATCAGATATATCTCATAAAACAACGACAGGAGGCGACAATAACACCGCGAGCATATCGCGTATCGGCCGCTTCGTGCACCTGCGGCACACCGTAGCGACAGCCGTAGCGGTCGTCGCCATAGCCATGAGTCTGAGCGCATGCTCCGACAACAGCCGCACCGCCCCCACCAAGGAGAATATTGCGCCCATCGAGGACGCCGCCTTGCGCGATGCCCGACACGCCATGTCAGCCCGGGATGCTCGCGAGCGCGAAGGAATACTCATCGACATACGCGCAAAGGAATACGCCTTGCGCAGCCGTGGATACACCCACAGCGCCGACATCTACATCAACGCAGTACGCGCCGCCCTCGACACAGTCGCCCTCGACGCCGAGTAGCCACGACACCCAACGAAGACATAACGTCCTATACGACGCATCCCCAAACGGGGTACGACACATCCAAAACGAGGCATACCTCCACCCCCCAAAAAACCGTTAAGGGCAAAAAGATAAGGACGACGGTCGGCAATGACCTTCGTCCTTATGTATGGCTGTACGGTGAATGAGCATTCTATTGCAATAGATCTATGCCCTATTGTTCTGACGGCTCTAATTCAAGCGAATGGCGATGGATGGCAAGTTCGGCCGTCACCGACCGGCCGTTGACTGTCCCGATTATAGGAATATATGCCCAATCCGCTTTATATTCGCCCAATTCGGAGGCGCCAGCCACGGGATCGAACACAAATTTCAGGGTCTTGCTGTCCGTCAGTGTCGCGGTCCATTTGCCGTTTCGGCTCACCCATTTGGTGTCGTCCACTCTTACGCCGTTGCTGTCGCCTATACGCGGAATAACGCCGAAGGATAAGGTTGAGGAATTAACGGGTTCGAGGGTCAATTCGCCGCCTTTGAGATTTGCATAAATGTAATATCTCTTGTGAATAGACAGGTAATCAGACGTATAAAACACTAAACCTTCGGGCGATGTATTCGCTTTTTCGAGTAGCAAAAGCGGCGTTTTCTCGACGTTTTCTTCTTCGGAGTCTTTGCAACCGGCGATGGTCACGGCCAATAGCGTCAGCATCAAGACACTCAAGTACTTTTTCGCGTTCATAGCTTCATTCGTGTTTTTTGAGGATGTTGGTTTTTAGGGGTTATGAGTTATTATGAGTTTTTCTCTCACCGTATCTTCCCTTATAATCCGCATGGGCGTAAAACATTGCATCCCCTCCGCAAAAAAAATTTCGCTGAACGGATTATCAAAAAGGCGGGCGCGTTTTCTGAGAATACGGGCGCAATTTCTCAAAAAAATTTATTAACTTCGCAGACACAAAGGCGGCTATACGAGTGCGTTCGGTGTCAGCCGTGCGCGCCCGTAAGGTTAAGCCGTATGTACGCTTTGTACCCCAACTCACGGATTTTAGGGAATGAACGAGGACGCACTTAGCCAATTATATCTCAAAGACACTGCATTTCAAGACCTTATGCAGTGCCGAATATTCAACGTCCTGCTTGTCGCCTCGCCCTATGACGCCTTCATGATGGAGGAGGACGGGCGCGTCGAGGAACAGTTGTACTTCGAGTACGTGGCGCTGAATCTGTCATCGCCGCCGCGCGTGACGCGTGTGTCCGATTTCGACGCGGCCCTTACCGAGCTGCACAACAAGCATTACGACTTGGTGGTGGCCATGCCGGGAGTGGATATCAGCACTTTTTTTGAGGGGGCGCGCGGGCT
>CAVEDT010000307.1:0-2701 GCA_963614475.1 Roseburia faecis | reverse complement strand
GCAGAAAAGCCAACACCTTGTCTGTTTCACCCAAAATACCGATGCCGGTGTATCTCGCATTATCTATAGGTCTGAGTGAAACCCCGTTGAAATCTAATATTTGCGCAATTTCTTCGCCCGAATGGTTCTGTGTACCATCGCGGAGCAAGGAAGCGACGAAAGATGCGGCACCCTTAATCGGCAAATTGGCTCCACCGGCATTCCAAAACACGTTTACACGAAGTATTCCGCACTTCGGACGATTGTAGGTGTATAGTGTGACGCCCTTACACAACTTTGATGTTTCGATGCTTGGAATGGAGAGATTGTCGAATTCGCGCACCGGCGGCGGTGTTGTTCGATCAAGCATCAGCTTCGGGATTTTGTTCCAAGAAAAGACGCGCGGCTTCCAAATCTTCCGGTGTATCAATACCTATAGTCTTGGCGTTGGTATATGCGACGGCGATGGTGTACCCGTTTTGTAGCCATCGTAGTTGTTCCAGCGATTCGGCGCGTTCCAAAGACGACTGTGGCAATGACGCGAGGCGGCGTAGAACATCGTGGCGATAGGCATATACTCCGACATGACCGTAATAGGGCGTTGTCTTAGCCCAATCTTTCTGTTCGATTCCGCGGCAGAAAGGTATCGGCCAACGCGAAAAATACATAGCCGTATTGGCTTGCGAGATTACGACTTTCACCAGTGCAGGGTCGGCGATAGTCTCGTATGGGGTGGAAGCCGGCAGTGGACGTGCCAAAGTGGCAATGTCCACGTCCTCGCGTACGAAACATCCGGCCAAAGCCTTCAGCGACTCGGTGTCCACAAAAGGTTCATCGCCCTGAATGTTGATAATGACATTTTTCGTCACTCCGAGAAGCTCTACGGCTTCGCGGCAACGATCGGTGCCACTACGATGGTCGGGGGACGTCATCACAGCGCGTCCACCAAAGCCGATAACGCAGTCTGCTATGCGAGTATCGTCTGTGGCTACAGCGACATTATCTCCGAAAACTTTGGAGACACGACGCCATACATGCTCGATGACCGGACGCGTGCCAAGCATAGCCAAAGGCTTGCCCGGGAAGCGTGTCGATGCATATCGCGCGGGTATCACGGCAAAACATTGGTTGGATATCGATGAAAACATATCGGTGTTTTGTATTTGTATTGTTCTGATATTCTTGAATAAGGAGTTCTTTTAATAGATGCTAAGACTTGGCCTCGTCGACCGTTTGCGCTCTTTTCTTCCCGAAATAAGACGGTAGTATTAGCGAACCGGCTACGAGGTATATATAATAGCTGACCAATCGCCAAGCCAAGGCCATCACCAGGGCCATCTGTGGGCTGCCGACGAGGTCTCCGTAATAGGTTGCGAAAACGACTTCCGAAATACCGCTACCGCCCGGGGTGGGGGAAACCATAAGCAGAACCCAGATCACGAATTGACGGCCGAACACCAGCCATCCGGAGGCATCGGGGCAGAAACCACAGAACAAGGCATTGACGACCAAGTATCGTGAAAACCATGATACAACTGTGGCGCAAAACACATTGAGCCACCAGTGTTTCGAACGTTGGCGCAACTGGCGAGAGGTGGTCACCATATTGTCAGCCATTTCGTAGGCACCCCTTCTCCAGCGGCGTAAGATGCGCCAGCCAAAAGCTTTTTTGATGAATCGTGCCACCGCTTCGGGCCACGCAATAATGCCCATAAACAATAGCGCAGTATATACCACAATGCCGGCGTACACTACCCAAAAGACTATGCGTACGCCGAGCATAAAGCCTGCATCTACAGTACCTTTGGCGAACAATAAATCATTGGGTATCAGTAATAATATTATAGGACAAAATACGACGAAAAACATTTCGTCCATCAGCAATGTGGTAAGTGTCAGTGTCGCAGCTTTGCCTAAGGATACGCCCTCTCGATTGAGATAAAATACGGCCAATGCGCTGCCTCCGACGGCAGATGGAGTGATAGCTGAAGTGAAGGCGCACATTAGATCCACGCGAACAGACCGACGCCAACTCAGTTGTGGGTGTGCAATAGTGTGGAAACGCCATGTCAGGCCAAAATCTCTACCAACCATAAATACGCAGGCAAGTGCAAATCCTACAAGCATTTGCATATTCCAGTCGATGGTGTCAAAGGCTTTACCTCCGAACTCATCGGCAAAAAGCCATACCGTGACGCCCAAGCCGATTAATACCGGCAGGGCAACGCGTAATAGTATGGATGATAATGAGGTTTTCATTCGCAGAGCCCGGCAACGAGCTATGAATAGTGTACGTTTATCAAAAGTCTATGACTCTTAAGACCTAAGCGTATCAGTCGTTTTTAGTCGTGGCAGCACTTATTGCAGATAGTACGCAATCGAGCGCTTCTACCGGATAGGAGGTGGGGGTTATGTCTTCAAACGAAAGGGCAAAACCATTGACTCCCGCAGCGACCATAGCCGGAATATTGGCTGCGGCAAATGCCCCGACAGCGACAATAGGCGTATTGACGCCGGCATCACGCACCGTCTTCACAAAAGTTGTGGCTGCATCAACATCTGTCTCCACGGGCAATGTCACATAATCAATATCGAGAGCGGCCAATGTACCAACAGATAATGCTGATGCTGCGGCAATACCGATGATTGCTTCGGCACCGAGTTTTTCTCGCAAAGCTCGTGCATTGGCTGATGACTCAGATATATATACACCGTGTACTCC
>CAVEDT010000306.1:0-2715 GCA_963614475.1 Roseburia faecis | reverse complement strand
TATATCTGTGTCGCGTATTCTTGGTTGAGACGTGTGGAATCAAAGATGAATTCGCGCGTGACGGGGTTGACCTTGTAGATTTTGCCTTTGGGAATTTCGATACCGCGAATGGTGGCGCGCACATCAAAGTTCCAACCACAGCGCCGCCATATTCCTGTGGTGAACACCATCTCGGTAATATATCGGTTGGCGGGTATAATCATGCGTAGGGGTTTGCTTGAAGTTCCGCTGGTCGTTTTCAGTACGGTTTTACCTAAATCGACACCATCGGCGATGAAGTCGTCCCAATGTGCGTTTACTTCCTTTTTGTCGATGAATGCAATTTCGCGCTTGAATTGTTCGATGTCTTTAATGACCAAGCCTTTATATCGCTCACGATAGTATGGCACATTTGCGATGGCGTAGTTTACCATCTCGATTAGTCGTTGCTCGGGGTTTATTGTCGGCAACGATTGCTTGAATTTGCGATACCCGGGCCCGTATATGGATTCGTGTAACGGATTCAACCTAAGCAGAGGAATGTTTATCCAGTTGGGGAGGTTGGAAATCCCGGTTTTGATAATGTCTGCAATGTGTGCTTTTGCCATAGGATGAATATGGGTGTGGTTCTTGTTGTTCTATTATTCGATTATTTGGGACAACTGCGCAGAGATGCGTAGAGGAGAGAACATTTGCGATTTCTCAAGTGCGGCACGGCCTTGCATGGCGATTAATCCCGGATTGTCGATATACTTGTCTATTGCGTGGGTCAATGCCGCTTTGTCTCCGGGCGTAAATAATGTGCCTTCGACGCCGTCTGTGACCACTTCCGGGATGCCGCCGACCGGAGTCGTTATGACCGGCATTGCGTAAGACATTGCTTCAAGAACAGATATTGGAAGTCCTTCATAATAGGACGGCAGTATAAGTATGTCTGTTGTTGATAATATCTTGGATTTGGCATCTCCTGATACCCAGCCTACAAACTTGACCATTTCATCAAGTTTGTTGTCTTTGATGAAGTTCAATACGCGATCCTCGTTCCATTGACCGCCGATGGTTAATGTGAGTTTGCCTCGCCATCGGTCGCGGTTGGCGGCGACTACGTCCAAGAGGTCAAAAATGCCTTTCTCTTTGTATATATAGCCAAGATAGACCAAGGATATAGGCGCTCCGTCCGCGTGTGGTTGTTTGGCTATTGTCGGCGTCGGAACAATGTTCATCAGAGTTACGGCATTGGTGCAGCTTAACACTTGTTGCGCATATTTGGTCCATGCATCTGTCAGAAATACAACGTGATGGCATTTTCTGAAGTATTTCATATAATACTCGGTACCTCTGGCTGCTACGTATTTGCGTAATTCGCCTCCGTGCATGTGGAATACAATTTTGTAGCCGAGCAAATGTCCGAGGTTTATAATTAAACGTTTACGAGCCCATGATTTGCCATTGGCTCCATGTATGTCAAGTGTCGTGTATGGCCTGAAAACTCTGATAAAAGGTAGCGCGACCAAAGTTCGTGCAAAATTCAACAATCCGGGTATCAGACCACGGTGGCTGTTGGTACTGATGAAGTGAAAAGCCGGGAGTGTATCGCGGTAGGCACGCAGCACCGACACGATTCCTCCGCGTCCGTTCAAGTCCGGTCCTATAAACAATACTTTGTCGAATATTGTGCCTGATTTTTTCTGTGCCATGTGGATGTGGAGCAATTATTTGTCTCGATTTAATAGTCGCTGATACTCTTGGACATAATGAGCGGCTGTAGCATCAACGCTGAAATTGTCGCGAGCGTAATCGTAGGCCGGCCCCTGTGCGTTGGCGCTGAATCGGGTGTAATTGTCCATAACGGATGCAATGGCGCGAGCCAGGTCCTCCGGGTCTTCCGGTTTGCAAAGCAGCCCGTAGCGATTGTTCATAAGTATTTCGGCAGGACCGTCGACATTGGTGGCGACTACCGGTATCTTGGCTGCCATAGCCTCGACAAGTGTCAGTCCGAACCCCTCATAACGTGAGGGCATGGCTCCGAGGTGGTATGAACAAAGATTGGCATAGATATATTCACGGCTTTTACGCCCGAGAACGTGTACGCGGTCGCTGACGCCGAGTCGTGTCGACAATTCTTCTATAGCCCGGCCATCGTAAGGCTCGCCGATAAAGTCCACAGAAACATCGCGTCCTTCTTTGGTCAGAATGGCTATAGCCTCGGTCATAATGTCTTGGCCTTTGATGCTGCAGTCCAGGCGTCCGGTTTGGACAATACGAAATGTCTTGCCTTCGGAGTATGGCTGAGGATTGCTATTTATAGCATCAAAGTCTATACCGTTGAGAATGATATCCGAGGATATTCCCTGACGGGTTTCAAGGTCGTCGGCAACAGCTTGTGAGATGGCAAATATTTTGTCTAATTTGGTGTAGTTGCGGATGTTGATGCCCGGGCAGTGGACGGTGCCGACGCATATCGTTTTTTTGAACAATGGCGCAATCTTGGCTGCCGAATCATGATGAAAATGGATGATGTCAGGATGTAACCTACGTGTTGAGGTGTACAACTTAAACATATACAATGGATTGCGAGACCCTTCCGACCGATGAATCAGTCGTACGTTGACGCGAGTGTCGATGCTGTCAATCAATGATTGCTCATACGAATCGTTGACAACGATTATAGAGACCGTATGCCCTAATTCGGACTGGCATCTGGCAAGGTCAATCAGCAGCAGTTCGGCTCCGCCG
>CAVEDT010000305.1:0-2716 GCA_963614475.1 Roseburia faecis | reverse complement strand
GAGTACATACGCGAAATATTCGCCCAAGACGGCCCCAAGACCATTGCCTCGCCCGACTTCAAGGCATTCGTAAAGCGAAACGCCGGGTGGCTGCCCAATTACGCTGCTTTCTGCGTCTTGCGCGACCGCTTCGGCACAGCCGACTTCTCTCAATGGGGCAAATATGCCAAGTTCTCCAAAGAGTTGGTCAAAAAATTGGCCAAAGAAGCCGCCGAGGAGACAAACATCGTGTACTTCACTCAATATCATCTTGACAAACAACTGAAGACCGTGCGCGACTACGCACACAGCAAGGGCGTGGCCATCAAAGGCGACATTCCCATCGGCATATCGCGCACAAGTGTGGACGCATGGACCGATGCACGGCTGTTCAATATGGACTGCCAAGCCGGAGCACCGCCGGACGACTTCTCCGTTCTGGGGCAAAACTGGGGCTTCCCCACGTACAACTGGGAAGAAATGAACCGCGACGGATTTGCCTGGTGGAAAGCACGTTTCCGCAAGATGTCCGAATACTTCGACGCATACCGCATAGACCATGTCTTGGGCTTCTTCCGCATTTGGGAAATACCCATGGACGCCGTACACGGCTTGCTGGGCACCTTCAATCCCGCCCTGCCCTTTACCCCTGACGAACTGCGATACAACTACGACTTCTGGATAGACGTAGACCTGCACACAACGCCGTTCATTATGGACTACTTTCTGGGCGACTTCTTCGGCGAATACACTGACGAAGCACGCAAGACATTCCTCGTCGATGCCGGATACGGACGCTACAAATTACGCCCCGAATTCGACACTCAACGCAAGGTCGCCGACTACTTTGACACGCTGCCCAAAGACGACAAAAACGCCCGGATGTACAACGCTCTGCTGGGCCTTATAGACAACGTGCTGTTCATCGAAGACAGCCGCGAAAAAGGCAAGTACCACCCGCGCATATCGGCTCAATACACCTATATATACCGCTCGCTCAACGACTACGAGCGCTGGTGCTTCGACCGATTGTACAACGACTTCTTCTATCACCGCCACAACGACTTCTGGTACGGCAAAGCCATGTGGAAACTGCCGCCGCTCACCGAAGCCACAGATATGCTCACCTGCGCCGAAGACCTCGGCATGATTCCGGAATGTGTACCCGCTGTGATGCAGAACCTCGAGATTCTGGCCCTGGAAATTCAGCGTATGCCCAAGAATCCGAATCTCACCTTCGGCAACACTCACGACTATCCGTATTACTCGGTATGCACCACATCGACACACGACATGGGCGGCATACGCGTATGGTGGGAAGAAAACCGCGAAAAGACACAGCGATACTTCAACGAAGTGCTGCAACAAGGCGGCACAGCACCATACTTCGCCGAGCCCTGGATATGTGACGCAATCGTGGACATGCACCTCAAGTCACCATCGATGCTGTGCATACTGCCGCTGCAGGACTACCTGGCTATGGACGGAAAACTGCGACGCGAGAATCCCGCGGACGAAATCATCAATGTCCCGGCCAATCCGCGTCACTACTGGCGCTACCGTATGCACATGAATATGGAGAACCTCATAAAAGCCGACGACTTCAACGATAAGTTGCGTGGTATGATTGACAACGCCGGACGCTGACACATATTCCGCCTAAGCACAACGCGCAATACGATATGACAATAGACGCCGAAGACCTGCGGGCCCAGTGCCTGAAGATGCGATACAGCCGACGCCTTGTCGAGCCCGAAGTATTCCCCTCCGAACAGGAGTGGGAATACATCACCGGGCGCGCTATGACGGGCATAGGTTCAAGCCTTTATCGCAAATACTTGGTATCATGGAGCCTGCCCGAAGACGAACGCACGGACATACACTGCAGCGCGCTGCAATGGTTTCCGCAATACATTGCTGCTGTGCCGCGCGACTATGCCTTAGGCGTCGTATACGGCGACATATCTTCCTGTCCCCAAGCCACATTGGCCGTAATATGCAAGGCACGCCTATTTGACGCCGATATGTTGCGCGACGTGCTACACTCCACCGAGCCACTATCACCACCGTTTCCGCAAGGATACTACCCGTTGACATTCGTCGTCGAATGTATGGACGCATACCAGCCCGAGTACACCGACGACACCCTCGAATCGATGCGCGAATTGTATCGCGACATCACCGACCCCGAGCCACTGGGACGCATCACCGACAGCCGCGCAATCTTCGGCGGCGGCACCAAGTACGAGTGTCCGCAAGGGCACATCAACGATGCCAGCGAAGAATATTGTACCCAACCCGGTTGCGGCCTCAATATCTACGGGTTGCGCCAACGTCACGAGGCCATCATCGCCGCCTTCGCCGAGCGCATAGACGCCCTTGCCGCCCTCCTCGCCCACTGACAACAACCGGTCCCAAGTGTATTAAAGCATTAAGGGACAAGTATTTTTAGTCATTAAAAGCCCATAAGAGGCTGCGCCATAATACTAAATTACTGTAGGGACGTAATATATTGCGTCCGCAGCGGCTGCAGGCAATACGACATAACACACTGTATTACACAATATTACCATCCTACTGCGCGGGCGCTATGTATAGCGCCCCTACTGTTTCTACCATTATGACACAGGTCCTTTTCATCGTTTTTCGGACACATCAAAAAAGTATTTTTGCGTGTCCGAAAAATCTTATTTAACTTTGCACAAAGTCTCGACACACGCGTAAGGTGACGCAGAGC
>CAVEDT010000304.1:2258-2738 GCA_963614475.1 Roseburia faecis | reverse complement strand
CCAATACATTATGGCGTTAGCGGCGTCAAAGCCTGCCGCTTGTGCTTGATGGCTTCGTCGTCCATACACATGGGTGATATCGATTACGAGGATGCACATGTACCGGTGACCGCCTATCCGCAAAAAGGCGCATACATAGGCAGTTCGTTATGGCTCAACTCGCTGTATCTCAGCTATTGATACGATATAATACATTATAGACAGACCAAGACAGACAACATATCGAGACAATATGACAAGAAAAACAATGGCACAATGTCGTGCAAAAAGCCTGAGGTGGCTGGTCGCGGTTGCGGTGGCGCTGTTTTCCGCCATGCCGTCGATGGCACAAGAAAAATTCACCCGAGGCCTTAAGCAGATCTCCTTCATACCCAAAGGACAATGGATTACGGGCGTCAGCGTCAGCTACTCGCAATCTTCGCAAGACAACTACCAGTTCCTTGTCTTTGAAAACCTTAACGGTGATACATACACCTTCAA
>CAVEDT010000304.1:1867-2248 GCA_963614475.1 Roseburia faecis | reverse complement strand
CCTTCAAAGTCTCGCCTATGCTGATGTACTCCTTTGCAGACAATTTGGCTGCCGGCGGACGATTTGCTTACAGCCGACAGCGCACCCAGTTGGACAAAGCGCAGGTGGTGTTGGATTCGGAGACGTCGTACGATGTGGATCACCTCTATAGCATAAGTCACAACTATTATGCCACAGCAGCTTTCCGTAACTACCTGAGTTTGGGCAATAGTACACGTTTCGGACTTTTCAATGAAGTTCAGTTGCAATTGGGCGGAGGACAAAGCAAGTTAGAATCAGGCTCGGGAGTAGACTTTACAGGTACTTTCGAGAAAAATTTTTCGCTGAATGTCGGATTGGCGCCCGGTATAGTGATGTTTCTCAACAACTACTCGGCTATAG
>CAVEDT010000304.1:0-1836 GCA_963614475.1 Roseburia faecis | reverse complement strand
ATAGAGGTCAACGTCGGTGTCTTGGGTTTCAACTATCAGCACACCAAATCGACAACCGACCAAATATATATAGCCAACCGCACGCTTAAGAGCGCCAATTTCAAAATCAACCTCTTTTCGATAACCTTTGGCGTAACGTTCTACCTATGATATATATACGACTAAATAATACAACGGTCAAGCGCATGATGCTGCTTGCAACGATGGTATGTGCAATGGTTACGACCATGTCCGGCCAGGTAGTACGCAAAGACTCGCTTACCCGGCAGCGCAATGCCGAAATGCTTGACGAGAAAGTTATTGTCGGTTCCGATACTGTCAGCATCATCATTCCCGAGCATAATTTCGGCCGATACGACAGAGGCTTGTACAATTACCTGTTTATACCCAAAGGACAATGGTCCTTCGGCCTCAGTGCATCGTATGGCGAACTGAATACCGATGATGTGCAGGTGCTGAACGTACTCAAAGATGTTGACTTCAAAGGCAAAATTTACAGCATACAACCCACGATAGGCTACTTTATACGCAACAACCAGTCCGTAGGCCTCAAAATGACGTACAGTCGCGGTACAGCCGATTTGGCCAACCTTGCCGTCGATTTTGACGATGACATCAACTTCAAGCTCAAGGACGTCAGCTACTATACCGAGTCGTACGTTATCGGCGGTTTTTACCGCAATTACGTAGGACTGGGGCGTGACAAACGCTTCGGCGTGTTCAACGAAGTCGACCTGTCCTTCCAAAGCGGGTCTTCGCGTTTCAAGCGCCTATACAATGACGAGCCCAAAAACACCAAGACCACAGTCACCCAGGTTTCACTCAATTTCAGCCCGGGTGTAGCCGTGTTCATACAAGACAATGTAGCGTTTAACGTGTCTTTCGGCGTTTTTGGCGTCAAGTGGCGCAAGGAACATCAGCTGACCAACGGCGTAGACGAGGGCACGCGCTTCAGCAGTGGAGCCAACTTCCGATTTAACATCTTCAATATCAACTTTGGCCTGATGGTCGTCATTTGAAATGCCCGGAGTCGAAAGACACACTCGGTATACAGAGACAAATACAGACATAAAGATGACAAGATACACAAAACACATAGTCACTGCAGCCGTAGCTCTTTTGTGCGTGCTTTGCGGATGTATCGAAAACGATATTCCGTATGCAAGGCTGCAATGCAACTTTACGTCCATCGCTGCTGAGGGCGAAGAACGCCCGGCAGTCATAGACACAATGTATTGCAAAGTCACGTTCTACCTCTCCGAAGAAGTGGACATCCATTCGGTGAATATAGCGTCTTACGCCTTGAACGAAGGTGCTTCGGTGGTTGGTGATACCATAAATCAACCCTTCGACCTATCCACGCCCAAGACGGTGACCCTCAGACGATACCAGGACTGGCAATGGACATTCGAGGCACAGCAGACCATTGAAAGGTATTTCACCGTAGACGGCGAAATCGGAGCAACCGTCATTGACATCCCGGCGCATCGCGTTGTAGCGTATGTCAGTGATCAGACCGATATATCCAAGATTAAGGTCTTGACGGCCAAGCTTGGGCCCAAAGGAGCCAAGGTTACCCCCGAACTCGAAGGTCAGACGGTAGACTTCTCGTCACCCGTAGAGGTGCAGGTAGAAGCATACGGACGTCCCGAAACATGGACAGTGTATGTCGAGCAGACCACCTCACCCGTTACCACGGTACGCGTGGACGCATGGACCAATGTTGCTTGGGTATATGGAGCGGCTGCCGACAGCGAAGACAACTATATCGAATACCGTCTCAAGGGTGCTTCGACGTGGACAAAGATTCCGCATGATCGCTTGACCATACAAGGC
>CAVEDT010000303.1:0-2765 GCA_963614475.1 Roseburia faecis | reverse complement strand
CCACCTTAAGCCGTCCGGGCGGCATCCGACAACGGATGCCGCCCGGACTTTTTTTATAATGTGGAATGTTGAATGTGGAACTTCGGATAATGTGGAATGTGGAATGTTGAATGTTGAATTGGGCTGCGCAAACGGCATTCCGGACTCGGGCTTCACGTGAGGATGGGCTGCGCGAAGGAAGAGCGCACGCGAAGGCGCGAGGCGCGGGTAGGGACTTTAAGGACCTTAGGGACCTTAAGGACTTTAACGACGGCGGGGATAGGTGCTGATTGGAATTGGGCTGCGCGAGGGTGGGTTGTGCGCGAGGGTAGAATGCGCGCGAGGACGCGAGGCGTGAATAGGGACTTTAAGGCTTTTCAGGGCGGATGCTTTGAATGCTTAGATTATGGAAGGATAGGATTATTAACGATTTTTGGCGATAGTATTCTTGTGAGGAAGGGATTTTGGTCGTAATTTTGCGCTAACAATATTGTTAGACATTGCTGATTAACCGAATTGATAATAGTGATTAACCGAATAGATAGCGGTTATGATTGCATAATTTGACTGTATATTAGGTTTTTATGGAGAATGAATTGAAAGGAAATAATAATGCAGGCACGGCTATCGAGGATGTATCGACGGAGTCACGCATACTTGCAGCTGCTGAGACTGAGTTTTTGGACAAGGGCTTGGAGGGCGCACGTACAACGTCGATAGCTGCCCGGGCGGGTGTGACTCATGCGATGTTGCATTATTATTTTCGCACCAAGGGGCAACTTTTCGAACGGATTATTTCGTCTAAAGTTGAGGAACTCAAGGATATGATGTCCATAATTTTTACTACGGACAAAGAGGACCTTGAGCGTGGAATCGTAATGGGCATTGAGCGTCACTTCGATTTTTTGGCGGCTAATCCAACGTTACCCCGATTTATGATTCAGGAGATATATGCTCATCCTGAACGCTATGAGATGTTTCATAATTTGATTAAGGACGTGGCGCCTGTTTTCATGGAGGATCTGCAACGTCGCATTGATGAGAGTGCGTCTGCGGGGAAAACCGTATGGATAGATGCCCGTATGCTGATGATGGATATTATGTCTGTCAACCTTTTTTCGTTTATGTGTTATCCGGTGTTTAAGCCCATAATCAACGGCTTATTCAAGGATAGGGATGATTATCTGGCCAAGCGTAAGGCCGAAAATGTCGAACTTATAATGCGAAGACTGAGAATATGAAGAAGATTTTAGTTTCCCTCTTGGGGCTTTTGGTGCCGTTGTTGGCTGTGGCAGCGGACGTTACTATAGAACAATGCGAGAGTTGGGCACTCGACAACTACCCGTTGGTAAAGCAGTACGGGCTGATAGAGCGTATGCAGACTATCGAGTTGTCCGATGTGAATAAGGCCTGGCTTCCGCGTGTGGATGTCTATGGGCAAGCCACAATCCAAAATGCAGTTCCGGGTTTTCCGGAAAGTATGCAGCCGATGCTGCAGCAACTTGGCGTCAATTTGCCCGGGTTACGTAAGGATCAGTATCGTATAGGAGCAGAAATCAGCCAAACCATTTGGGATGGCGGCAAGGGAAAGACCGATCGTGAGACATTCCGCGCCGAAGCTGCAAGTCGTACCGCCTCCAACGATGTAGAACTGTATGCCGTGCGCCAACGTGTTCAGGACTTGTACTTTGCGATTTTGCTTACCGATGCGCAAATCGAGCAGTCACAGCTGATGGTGACGCTAATAGATGCCAATCTGACCAAGCTCAAAGCCATGCATCGTTGTGGCACGGTGATGCAGAGCGATGTAGACGTTGTCGAAGCGCAATCGTTGACCGTACAACAAAATATCAAGCGCCTCAACGGTATGCGCGATGGCTATCGGCGTGCTTTGGAAATTCTTGTCGGACAGCCTCTTGAGGGCAAAACTTTTGTCTGTCCCTCCGATGCGATGCCTACCGATATGGAATGTCGTAGACCCGAATTGGCATATTTCGATGCTCAAAAGCGTTACAACGACAGCCGTCTTGCGTTGGTGAAAGTATCGACGATGCCTCGTATCGGGTTCTTCGCTCAGGGATATTACGGATACCCGGGTTATGACTACTTCGGCAGTATGTCCTCGCGTACATGGACTTTCAACGTTATGGCCGGAATAAAGGCCAGTTGGAGTATCGACGCGTTCTATAACAAGAAAAACAATAAGGCTCGCCTTGCTTTGGGCAATGAAAGTATAGACACGAATGCAGATGTATTCAGACTGAATAACGCGATGCTTTCCGCTCAGCAACAGGAAGATATACGCTCGCGTCGCGCTCTCACCGACGACGACCGGCGTATCGTGGAACTACGCACAAGCATACGCAAGGCTGCCGAGGCCAAACTCGATAACGGAGTCATAGATACCACCGACCTTTTGGATAAGATTACAGACGAATCCACGGCTGCCGTCAATGCCGCCTACCACCGTATCGAATTGGTACGTGCGATATATAAACTGAAATACATACTCAACCAATAAGAACACTCACAATATGAAACACAAGTCAATAGCTCTATCGACAATATTTGCAGCGTTGTTGTCGCTTGCGTCATGCAGCGGCGAGACTGAATACGATGCTACGGGAATTTTTGACGCCACCACCGTGACCGTTTCGGCTGAGGCCACGGGTAAAATCATGTCGCTCGATATCAGCGAAGGCGACAGCGTGGTTTGCGGTCAGGACCTTGGCGTGATAGATACCATCCCGCTGGTATTGAAGCGCAAACAACTTGAAAGTCAGATG
>CAVEDT010000302.1:0-2774 GCA_963614475.1 Roseburia faecis | reverse complement strand
CTGCCGGAGGATTCGGTCTCGGGAACGCGCTGAACGCGGTGTACGCCGCTCTCGTATTTGAGTACGCCGTACACTCCATCGCCGCTGACTGCGACAATGACTTCCTTGAAGCCTCCGGCACTGCCCTCGGTGTAGCTTGTTATGTTAAAGGACCAACCACGACGTTCGCAGAATTTGCTGTACATCTTCAGCAGGTCTCCGGCAAAAAGCGCGGCTTCGTCTCCTCCTGTTCCGGCTCTTATTTCGAGTATGGCATTTTTGGAGTCCTCGGGGTCGGAAGGTATTAGCAACAATTTTATTTCTTGTTCGGCGTCCGGCAATTGGGCTGTGGCTTTCTCGATCTGGTCTTTGGCCATAGCGCGCATGTCGTCGTCATCATCGTTATCGAGAATATCTTTGCCGTCTGCAATGTCAGCCAAAAGTTGACGGTAACGGTCTGTCGCTTTGGTTAATGCCGACAGGTCTTTATATTCTTTGGTGAGGGTTACATATCGCTTCTGGTCTGCAATCACTTCCGGGTCTGCCAAAAGTGTAGACACTTCCTGAAAGCGAGCGTCTATGCCGTCTAAGCGTTCAAGCAATGAATTCTCGGCCATTTTGGTGTATTGTTGATGGAAAATTTATTCTGCCGAATTGTTGTCTCCGGTGAATGGTGGTGGCGTGGCCTGTGGAGATGACGTCGATGGCGCAGTTGCATCATTTTCGCTATTGTCTGTGGAAGTGGTGCTGTCGTTTTGCCCTTCTTTTTCATCTTTTTCGGAGGCGGCATCATCATTTTCTTTGTTTTTGTTGAGCGCCATAATCTCGTCACTGCGCGATGTCCATTGACGCGGACCGAAAATGGCTTCTACATCAGCGGTGAAGATTACTTCACGGCTGTATAGTTCATCGGCAAGTTGACCAAGACCCTCTTTATATTGAGCCAAAATGTTCTTGGCGCGTTCGTATTGCTCATTGATGATGCGCGATACCTCGCTGTCTATGATTTGTGCACGACCTTCACTATAAGGTTTGGTGAATGCGTAATCTTGTCCCGTCGAATCATAATAGCTGATATTGGGAATTTTGGAGCTCATACCATACAGTGAGACGTAGGAATATGCGACCTTGGTAGCTCGCTCAAGGTCGTTGAGCGCTCCTGTTGTTACCTGTCCTATCACCAAATCTTCTGCGGCACGTCCACCAAGCAGCGAACAGATTTGATCAAGCAGTGCTTGTGCCGGCACAAGCTGACGTTCTTCAGGAACATACCATGCTGCGCCCAGCGCTTTGCCGCGAGGCACGATGGTAACTTTTATGAGCGGGTCTCCATAGCGTAGATGCCATGACACTGTGGCATGTCCGGCCTCGTGTACGGCGATACCGCGCTTTTCTTCGGAGGTGGTAATTTTGTTCTTCTTTTCAAGTCCGCCGATTATTCGGTCAATGGCTGCATTGAAGTCTTCAAAGCTGACTATGGTTTTGTCGTGACGTGCGGCTATGAGCGCGGCTTCGTTGCATACGTTGGCTATGTCTGCGCCTGAGAATCCGGCTGTCTGTCGTGCCAGCAGATCGATATCGAGAGCTTCATCATATTTTATGTCGCGCAGGTGCACCTTGAATATGGCTACACGATCATTGACATCGGGCAGGTCTACATATATTTGTCTGTCAAAACGTCCGGCTCGTAGCAGTGCTTTGTCAAGGATGTCTACACGGTTGGTGGCGGCAAGACAGATCACGCCGCTATTGCTGCCAAAGCCGTCCATCTCGGTAAGAAGCTGATTGAGTGTATTCTCACGTTCGTCGTTGCTACCCATATTGGCGTTGCGTCCGCGGGCACGGCCTACGGCGTCAATTTCGTCAATGAATATGATACATGGCGCCTTTTCTTTGGCTTGTCTGAATAGGTCTCGTACGCGCGATGCTCCTACTCCAACAAACATCTCGACAAAATCACTACCGCTCATGCTGAAGAATGGAACGTTGGCTTCTCCGGCAACGGCTTTTGCCAAAAGGGTTTTGCCAGTACCGGGAGGGCCTACCAACAGCGCGCCCTTGGGGATTTTGCCGCCAAGGTTGGTGTAGCGCGCCGGATTTTTAAGGAATTCAACGATTTCCTCAACTTCTGTCTTGGCTTCTTGCAACCCGGCAACGTCTTGAAATGTCACCTTGTTGTCGTTGTCTTTGTCGAATATCTTGGCTTTGGATTTGCCCACATTGAAGACGCTGTTGCCTCCGGCTCCTCCGGCTGCACCGCTCATGCGTCGCATCAGCAGGAACCATAGTCCGACCAAGAGGATTATGGGACCGAATGTAAGCAGAATGGTGCTTAGTGCACTGGACTTGCGATATTCGATGGTCATCGACTTTGAAATCTCGCCGTTAGCCTTGGCTTTGTCTATCTTGTCGCTGAGCTTGTCAACATTAGGTATGACCGTAGTGACAACGGCATCTGATTTGTTTGTCGAGGTATATTGGTCTTTGAACAGCTGCTTGGCCAAAGGAGCGGATAATACGCCTTCGGCTTCGTTTTTGTCTATGTATACGACCATCTTCGTAAAACCGCCTTTGTATAAGTAGTTCTCGAATGTCGAGTAGTCCACTTCTCGGTTCATTGAATTGCCGTCCATATAGTACATGCCGAAAAGAAACATTATAATGACGGCGTACATCCAAAACATACTGAACCCGAAGCGGTTCTTAGGTCGTTTGGCGTTAGGGCGCGGGCCCATGGGTGGTATAGGCATCTTAGTGTCTTGTCGTTGTTGGAAAGTTTCTGGTCTGTATTACTT
>CAVEDT010000301.1:0-2787 GCA_963614475.1 Roseburia faecis | reverse complement strand
CCTCGCTCACTTTTACATACAAAATTCCAGAACTTGCTACTGATAAGTAATTCTTCTTCGGCAAAAAACTGTCGTACACGTCCCTGTGTCCATGGGTTCCCTTCGCCATAACGATTGTATGCCGTGGCAAAATATATCTTGATTTTTTCTTCTGAGCCAAGGTTGTTTGCTAAAATACAGTATTGCTCCAACAAAGCCTCTTTTTCGGAACGTGCTTTTTTATTATCCAAGTCTCCACCGATTTTCAATTCTATTAGATAATGCATTCCACTTTGCGGATCCTTGAGATAATAATCACTCTCATGTCGTTTGCTATGTCGAATGCTTGTTTTCTTACTACACATACCGAGATAGTCGCTTATTTCCGGTTTCTTGTGATTAATCCCTTTTGTATTCTTATACGCCTCAAGGAGTTCTGCAATATAGTCTGTCTGTTCTTGATAAATCGGACCTTCTACATGTTGAGTCACTTCATAATTAAGGCTGGCTATATTAATTGCCATTTTCTCAAGCATATTACCTAAGCTACTGTCAAGCGACCGAGACAATGCCGAATAGTACTGTATGTCCGCTCCAAGCACGGCTATAAACACATTATGGATTTTCATGTTTATAGTCCCGTCCTCATCATTAAGTTCCCTCAAATGCCTATCAGAAAAGCCCGAAGCATAAGCTTCTACTGCTTGCCTGACTATCGCTCGTATTGCTCTTTCCTTATTCACATTATCAGTCATAATAACATTGTACCGTTGTATGTGTATTATACTCGTTGTCTATTTTTATTTGCAAAGATACTCATTTAACTGCTATAAATAGAGCAACCGACCATAATTTCGATAGGATGCGCTTCACATTACGCAGTAAAGACTGGGCGCTTTAAACAGCGCAGCCCCAAGGGCTGACCCTTGGAGCTGCGGATATGGGGGGGGGGGGGAAATAGGTGCGTAGATTACTTGACGAGGGCTTTGCCGCGTGCGATGGCCTCTTCGTTGAGGGGAATGAGGTGGTGGTGACGCTCGGGGAGTGTCTTGCGCAGGCCGCGAACGACTGCATCATCGGGTACCAGGGGACGAGCCTTGAGCAGCGCGCCCAGCAGTATCATATTATAGGTCTTGGAGTTGCCCATTTCGATAGCGGCGTCGGTGGCGTCCACCGGGATGACGCGGATGTCGGTGCGTGAGGGAGCGCGGTGTATGCCGTAGGGGTCGTAGATGAGCGTTCCGCCGGGCTTAACCTTGCTTTCGAATTTGTCAAGAGATTGCTGGTTGAGGATTACGGCAGTGTCGTAGCTGTCAACGATGGGCGAGGATATGGCGCTGTCGCTGATGATGACGGTGACATTGGCTGTACCGCCGCGCTGCTCGGGGCCGTAAGCGGGCATCCAGGTGGTTTCGAGGTTGTCCATGAGTGCGGCATAGGCCAGGATTTTGCCCATAGAGAGGACGCCTTGGCCGCCGAATCCGGCTATGATGATTTCTTCTTTCATTGTCTAAGTAATTAGGTGTGGGTGGTGTTGGGATGGTTCTCGACGAGTGTCATGCGTGGTGTCATTCGTCTTTGAGGTCGCCGAGGGGATATTTCTCGGTCATGTGTTCGGCCATCCACTGGTTGGCCTGTGCGGGTGTCATCTTCCAGCCGGAGTTGCAGGTGGATACGACTTCGACAACGGAGGTGCCTTTCTTGGCCATAGCGTTTTGGAAGGCTTTCTTGATGGCGGCCTTGGTCTTGCGCACGGCGGCAGCGGTGTGCACTGTCTGACGGGTGACGTAGCATGTACCATCCAGACCGGCGAGTATATCGCTTATTTTCAGCGGATATCCGTTGAGGTCGACGCGACGGCCGTAGGGGCAGGTAGCGGTCTTTTGGCCCAGCAGTGTGGTGGGGGCCATCTGTCCGCCGGTCATACCGTATATTGCGTTGTTGATGAATATGATGACGATATTTTCGCCGCGGTTGCAGGCGTGTATTGTCTCGGCCGTGCCTATGGCGGCAAGGTCGCCGTCGCCTTGATAGGTGAATACGACATTGTCGGGATTGAGGCGCGATACGGCGGTGGCCACTGCGGGAGCGCGTCCGTGGGCGGCTTCCACCCAGTCGACATCTATGTAGTTGTAGGCGAATACGGCACAGCCTACGGGTGCAACGCCCACGGTGCGGTCTTCGATGCCGAGGTCGTCAATGACTTCGGCTACGAGTTTGTGTACAACGCCGTGGCTGCAGCCGGGGCAGTAGTGTGTATGGACATCAAGGAGCAGGCGCGGACGTCCGGTGACCTTATTTTCGGGTTTTATGATTTCTTCGATGGTCATTGTCGTGTGGTGTTAGAAGTGTGGTGTGTGTATGGGCACGCTATCACTTGCCTATTTCGGGAAAGTTTTTGCCCAAGGCCTCGAGTATTTCGCCGGGGTTGGGAACGATGCCACCCATGCGGCCGAAGTGGTATACAGGCACGCGGCCTTCGACGGCGAGGCGTACGTCTTCGATCATCTGTCCGGCATTGAGCTCGACGGTGAGTATGCCTTTGACTTGGTGCGAGAGGCGTGCAATTTCTTTCTCGGGGAAGGGCCAGAGGGTGATGGGACGCAGCAGGCCAACCTTGACGCCCTTGGCGCGAGCCTCTTCGATGGCTTTGAGTGCTATACGTGCGATGCTGCCGAAGGCCACTATCAAGTATTCGGCATCTTCGGTGAAGTGCTCCTCGAAGCGTACCTCATTTTGGCGGATGCGCTCGTAGGTTTGCTGGAAGCGCTCGTTGTTCTTCTCCATAAGCACGGAGTCCATCTCAAG
>CAVEDT010000300.1:0-2801 GCA_963614475.1 Roseburia faecis | reverse complement strand
ACATATATGCTCGCCGTCAAATACATCGAAACACTGCGTTCGATGACCAACGGCAAAGACACCAAGACCGTATACATACCCTACGAAGCCACGGGCGTACTCTCGTCCATAGGCGCAATCAAAGACGTGTTCAAAAACTGATGCCCGGCCCATTTCAAGGCCCCAAAACGCACAAACTCACGCCTAAACGCACAATTTTCGCCCCACTCGATGGCACTTACAAGATTTTGTCGTATATTTGCAGACTGAAATTTTATGTAGAAAATAATTAATCCAAAACTAACATAATTCTAAAACATGCAGAACAAAGGAAAATTGGCCGCGCTCCTATCTTCGGTGATTGCGGTGCTGCTCATCCTGGTATGCGCGTTCTACCTGTCGTTTACGATCGTAAACTCCAATTACGAGACCGCAGCGACGGAATATGCGCACGCCCAGTCCCAAGGCAAGGATAACCAAGACCAAGCCTACAACGATGCTTACAAACACTACATGGACAGCATCGGCCAAGAAAAAGTTTACTTAGGCTACACACTCGACGAAGTTCGTAAATGGGGTGTCAACCTCGGTCTCGACCTCAAGGGCGGTATGAACGTTACCCTCCAGGTCGATATGCCCGACATGATGCGTCAGCTGGCCACCGTCAAGAACGACTCCAACTTCGAGAAGGCCCTCACCGCCACCTCGACATTCATGGAGCAAGAGCCCAACGCCGACTACCTCCAGCACTTCCTCGAAGAATACGCCAAGGTATGCCCCAATGCCGACCTGACAGTACTCTTCGCCCCGGTAGTCAAAGAAAACAAGCCCGATGTGGCACGCGCACAACTCCGCGCCGAAATCCGCGATATGGTCAACACCTCGGCTACACAGACACTGCGCAAACGTATCGACCAATTCGGTGTCGTATCGCCCAACATCCAGGTACTTGAAGGCAAAGACGGTCAAATCCTGCTCGAGCTCCCCGGCGTCAAGGATCACGAACGCGTACGCGAACTGCTCCAACGCTCGGCCAACCTTGAGTTCTACCTCACATATCCCGCAAGCGAAGTTGCCGCCGACATCAACGCCGTGGCTCAGGCTGCCATCAAAGACAGCGTCGAAGGCGCCACTACATTGGTACAAGTACTCGCCGCAAGCCAGGGCATGATCAACCCCAACTACCCCATCCTGGCTTACGCTCCCTCGGACAAAGAAGTTAAGGCCATCGACGCCATCCTCGAACGCTACGCAAACAAACTCCCCAACGACCTCAAATTCGGCTGGGGCGTAAAACCCGAAACGCAGCAAGTAAAGAACGGTGACAAGACCGAAGAAGTCAAGATCGGCTACGCACTCTATGCCCTCAAGACACAGAACGGCGGCCCCGCACTGGACGGCGAAGTAGTCAAGGACGCCTCCGCAGACTTTGACGCTCAAAGCTTCCGCGGTCAGGAAGTATCCATGACCATGAACTCCGAAGGCGCACGCGCATGGTCGCGCATCACCGGCGCCAATATCGGCAAATCCATCGCCATCGTCCTCGACGGCCAGGTATATTCCGCTCCTACAGTCAATACCGCTATCGACGGCGGACGCTCCTCCATCACCGGCAACTTCACCGTAGAAGAAGCCAAGGACCTTGCCAACGTCCTCAAGGCCGGCAAGATGAAAGCCAAAGTCAATATCATCTCCGATATGGTCATCGGCCCGTCTCTGGGTAAGCAAGCCATTCAGGACGGTATGATATCCTTCGTTGTCGCCCTCGTATGCCTCATGGTCTTCATGATTGCATTCTACGGCTTCATCCCCGGTATCATCGCCAACCTTTGCTTGGTATTCAACCTATTCTTCACTCTCGGCATCCTTGCCTCCTTCCAGGCAGTACTGACACTCTCCGGCATCGCCGGTATCGTGCTGTCACTCGGTATGGCCGTCGATGCCAACGTGCTTATCTTTGAACGCGCCAAGGAAGAACTTCGCGCCGGTAAGAACAGCCGCACCGCCATCGCCGACGGCTATTCCAACGCCTTCAGCGCCATCTTCGACGGCAACTTGACATCCATCATCACCGGCGTCATCCTGCTGTACTTCGGTACAGGTCCTATCAAGGGCTTCGCCACCACCCTTATCATCGGCCTTATCTGCTCATTCTTCACCGCAGTATACCTCAGCCGAGTATTCTTCCTCTGGGTTGCCAAGACCAAGGCCATGAACAAGATGACCTTCACCACCGCATTGTCGCGCAAATTGTTCCATGACACCAAAATCAACTTCATGGGCAAACGTAAAGCCGCCTTCGGTATCGTCATCGCCATCATCGTCGTATTCGTTGCTTCGCTCTGCCTCAAAGGCCTCAACCAAGGTATCGACTTCTCCGGTGGTCGCAACTACATCGTCAAGTTCGAGAAACCCGTAAGCACTACCGAGCTGCAGGAGAAACTCGCACCCGAATTCGACGGCTCCACCGTATCGGTCATCACCATCGAAAGCTCCAACCAAGTACGTATCTCCACCAACTACAAGATTGACTCCGACAACAAGGGTACCGACGAAGAAATCACCGGTAAACTCTTCAAAGTCCTCAAACCGTACCTCCGTCCGGGTATGAGCGACAAGGAATTCTCGACCTACGACGCATCGCAAGGTATCGTATCGTCGCAGAAGGTAGGTCCTACAGTGGCCGACGACATGCGTACCGAAGCATACATCGCCGTCACCCTCGCCCTGATAGCCATGTTCTTGTACATCCTGCTGCGCTTCCGCAACGTAGCATTCTCGCTCGGTGCACTCGCAGCCGTAGCATTCACCGCCTTCAGTAT
>CAVEDT010000299.1:0-2806 GCA_963614475.1 Roseburia faecis | reverse complement strand
ACACGGCACCGGCGTTAAACTCGTGCCCGCATCGCTGCGCAACTACGGATTTACAAACATCATCCACGTTCCCGAGCAGGACATCCCCTCCGGCGATTTCCCCACGGTAGTTTCGCCCAACCCCGAAGTACCCTCCGCTATGACACTGGCCATAGCCAAGGCCAAAGAAACAGGCGCTGACGTCATCTTTGCTTCCGACCCCGATGCCGACCGTATAGGTTGTGTAGCACGCGATGCATCCGGCGAATACGTGCTCATCAACGGCAACCAGATAGTCATGATTCTGCTCAACTATATCATGCAGCGCAACCGCGAACTCGGACTTCTCAAAGGCAACGAGTACGTCGTCAAAACTATCGTTACCACCGAAACCATACGTCGCATCGCCGACCGTCAGGGCATCAAGCTCTACGACAGCTACACCGGCTTCAAGTGGATTGCCAATGTCATCCGCGAACACGAAAATGACGGACGATATCTCGGCGGCGGCGAAGAAAGCTACGGATTCATGGCCGAAACATTCTGCCGCGACAAGGACTCCGTATCCGCTATATCCCTGATGGCCGAAATCGCAGCATGGGCCAAAGATCGCGGTATGACATATATGGACATGCTCAAGGATATTTACCTCACCTACGGATACAGCCACGAAGTAGGCGTATCGGTAGTACGTCCCGGCAAGACCGGCGCAGACGAAATCAAAGCTATGATGGCCAACTTCCGCGCCAATCCGCCCAAGAGCATAGGTGGCAGCGCAGTCGTAGCAATCAAAGACTACATCACCCTCGAAGACAAAGACCTACGCACCGGCGCCATCACCAAGATGGTCTTCCCCGACACAAGCAACGTTCTCCAATACTACACCGAGGACGGCACCAAGGTCTCCGTACGTCCCAGCGGTACCGAGCCCAAGATCAAATTCTACATCGAAGTCAACGGCAAAATGAACACTGTCGCCGACTATGACCGCTGCGGCCGCGAAGCCGAAGCCAAGGTAGAAGCCGTCAAGAAAGACCTCGGCATCTAAGACATACACACACGAATGACCCCGTAGGAGGGAGCGTCGCACGCCGCGGCACTCCCTCCTCGCTTTATTTACGCACGTCCGTTTTTTTTAACAATTGTGAAACCGCACCCATACATAGCCAAATAAGTATAAACATCGCACGTATACAACTCCACGTATCAATAAAATCAGTAAATTCGCACCCACAAAACACTTAGGACAAACCAAAACAAAACATATAAATAGAAAAAAACAAGCCAAACACGACACTATGAAAACAATAAGCATCGTTACAGCCATGGCGCTGGCATGCGCCGGCGCCGTGTCAGCACAAAACGCCCCCTCTTCGCGCATCATCACGCAAGACGATTTCACTCGGACCGCTCAGTCCACAGTCAACGGCGTAGTATCTGTCAAGAGTTACGCCACACCACGTGCCCAGCGACAAATGCAGTCCGGCTCGGACTTCTTCTCCGACCCGTTCTTCGACTTTTTCTTCGGGAGCCCCTACGGACAGCAAACTCCGCGTAGACAGCAGACTCCGCGCGAAGAACCCAAGCAACGTCAAATAGGGCTCGGCTCGGGCGTCATCATATCCAAGGACGGATACATTGTCACCAATAACCACGTCGTTGACGGTGCCGAACGCCTCGAAGTCACCCTTAACGACAATCGCAACTTCAACGCCACCGTCGTGGGAACGGATGCCACCACCGACCTTGCTCTCATAAAGATTGATGCCCCCGACCTCCACGTCATCCCTATGGGTGACTCCGAAAAGCTCAAAGTGGGCGAATGGGTTCTCGCCGTAGGCAATCCATTCGGATTTACTTCCACCGTTACCGCCGGCATCGTAAGCGCCAAGGCACGCAACATCTCTGCCACCACGGGCACACGCTCCACCGGCATCGAATCATACATCCAGACTGATGCCGCCGTCAACCAAGGTAATTCGGGCGGCGCACTCGTCAACCTTGCCGGACAACTCGTAGGCATCAACACCGCCATATACTCGCAAAACGGCGCATATGTCGGATGTTCCTTTGCCATTCCCACCTCCATCGTCCAAAAGGTCATAAACGATATACGCCAATACGGAGCCGTACAACGTGCCTACCTCGGCATATCATTCACCGAAGTATCGCCCGAACTGGTCAAGGAGAAGAAGATTCAAGGCACCACGTCCGGTATCTACGTACAATCTGTCGAGGACCGCTCGGCCGCACGACGCGCCGGACTGCAAGAAGGTGATGTAATCATCTCTCTGGCCGAACACCCCACACTCTCCACAGCACAAATGCAGGAAGCTATGGCTAAATGCAGCCCCGGCGACACCGTCACCATCACCTACTACCGCGACGGAAAGAAGCATAGCGCACAAGTAACTCTACGCAACAACCAGGGCGATACCACACTTACGCGTGCCGGAAGTGTAACCGACCTCGGATGTATATTCGCCAAAGCCGACAAAGACACTCGCGAGCAGCTCGAAATAAGCCACGGCGTACAAGTGAGCGAACTCTCTGACGGCCCCGTCAAAGACGCCGGCATCCGCCAAGGCTTCATCATCCTCAGCGTCAACGGCAACGACGTCTCCACACCCGAGGACATTGAGCGCATCTACGACAATATCATCAAGACGGATGCTGATAAGGTTCTATTTATCAAAGGCGTATACCCCACTGGCAAACAAGCGTTCTACGCCGTACCCCTCGGACAATAACGACTCATCGCTGCCTACGTCCAAGATAATGACTACAAGCAGCTATTGAAGCATAATCCGACAGCCTGTCTTAGTAC
>CAVEDT010000298.1:0-2818 GCA_963614475.1 Roseburia faecis | reverse complement strand
CACCTACACCGATCCCGCCGAAGTGGTAGACTTCGCTACACGTACAGGCTGCGACTCGCTGGCTATCTCCATAGGCACCAGCCACGGCGCTTACAAGTTTACGCCCGCTCAGTGCACACGTGACGCCAACGGCCGTCTCGTTCCCCCGCCACTGGCTTTCGATGTGCTCGACGCTGTCATGAAAGAACTTCCCGGCTTCCCCATCGTACTGCACGGCTCGTCCTCAGTGCCCCAGGAATACGTCGATACCATCAACCAATACGGAGGCAAACTCCCCGACGCCATCGGTATCCCCGAAGAGCAGCTCCGCAAAGCCGCCAAGAGCGCCGTATGCAAGATCAATATCGACTCCGACAGCCGTCTGGCTATGACCGCAGCCGTACGCAAGGTCTTCGCCGAGAAACCCGCCGAATTCGACCCGCGTAAGTACCTCGGCCCGGCTCGCGACGAAATGGAACGCCTCTACAAGCACAAAATCGAGAACGTGCTCGGTAGCGCCGGCAAAGCCGAATAATACGCACTGACACCACTGCCGGCCGCCTCGTGCGACCGACGACATAAAGCGACCACGCATCCCCCTGACGGGAAGTGTGGTCGCTTTGTTATTTTTGTGTTGAATTTTGTGCGTAACAAATTTGGTGACTTCAAAAATAATCACTATCTTTGCGGCATACAAATATAGCGACCGCTTTATGGTCGCTCTAATTTATTATACACCAATATATCAACGCTGCACATGACTATGAAAACACAAAACGACATGTTCGACACCACGAATCCCGTGTCCACCTCCGAGTCCAAACCCGAGACTACCGCCACCGGCTGCGCCTGCGCCGCGTCCGCCCCGGAGGCGACGTCCGCCTCGGACGATGGTGCCGCGCCTATGCCCGGGTGCGGATGGCTCAAACTTTATCGTTGTTTCACCGAATGGGAGTGGTACAGCGACACCAATACCGTGCGGCTGTTTTTGCACCTGCTGCTCAAAGCCAATTACCGCGAACACCGCTGGAAGGGACGCGTCATTCGGCGCGGCTCGATGGTGACGTCGCTGGCATCACTCGCCGCCGAGACGTCGCTGTCCATACAGAACGTCCGCACCTGCCTGGCCCACCTGAAATCCACGGGCGAAATCAACATAGAGTCAACATCGTGTTTTACGGTGGTAAGTATCAATAACTATGCGCGTTACCAAGACGGAGGGACTTGCTCGAACACCTCGAAACAACAGACCTCCAACAAGCCTTCAACAGACCTTCAACAGAGTTCCAACAAGCCGCTAACAACACTAAAAGAAAGTAAGAAAGAAATAAAGAAAGAAAATAAAAATATTAGAGAGAATAGCGGCTTCGCCAAGGCTCAGCCCGCGCTCGCGCCGCAGGCTGAGCCGTTGTCTTGTGAAGTAGAGTCGTCGTGTATCGAGTCATCGTCTTGCGAAGCAGTGTCGCCGTGCTCCGGATGCAAAAATTTCGCGCCCGACGGCTGTGACAAATGCCGAAACACCACTACGCACGGTACAAATACTGAAGAAAAAAGGGGGGCCGGCGCCGCAGCAGTCAAGGCAGCTGTAAATGTCTCGGCAGCAGGCGATTTGGCAGCAAGCACCCCCACGGCAGGCAAATCGGCTGTAAATGCGACCGGTGGGCGTCGCGGAGCTTTCACAGTACCGGATGTCGAGCAAGTGCGTCAATACGCCGTTAAAAAAGGCTTGGAAGGTTTTGATGCCGAAGCGTTTACGGACTATTACACCGCCAACGGCTGGCGCGTCGGCCATTCTCCCATGCGCGATTGGCAGGCCGCAGTACGCAACTGGGCACGCCGCCAGGAGTTGATGGATGCCTGCACCCTGCATCGCTCCGGCAGCCCCTCGGCCAATGGTCGCAACTCTCGCAACATCCTCAATGTCAACGACCAGTGGAAAGGCTTCGCCCTCCCAAAAAGGTGAGAATAATGGGAATAATGGGAATAATGGGAGCAATGGGAGCAATGGGAATAATGGGAATAATGGGAATAATGGGAGCAATGGGAGCAATGAGAATAATGGGAATAATGGGAATAATGGGAATAATGGGAATAATGCATAGCTCTCATAGCTCCTATAGCTCCCATAGTTCTCATAGTTCCCGGAACTCCCCCAGTCAAGAAAGGACCCTAAGGCCGACAGAGCTGCGTCAAAGGTGCGGTAAGGCCTCCCGCGCAGCCCAATTCCACATTCCGCATTCGACATTCGACATTATACTCCGCATTCCACATTATTTCGTATCTTTGCAGTCGTGAAAGCCAATGACATCATAAGGCGCATCAAGCCGTGGATGCTGATTATCGCAATGTCCACGGGCGCACTGTTCCATGACTATATGGAGGCAGTGGCCTTTTTGGCACCGTATCTGATATTTACGATGCTGTTGGTGACCTTTTGCAAGGTGCCCTTCGACAATATACGCATCACGCGTCTGTCATGGTTGCTCACGGCGGTGCAGGTGCTGGGTGGCGTGGTGGTATACCTCGGGTTGCTGCCCGTCGACCGCGTAGTGGCGCAGGGCGCTTTCATCTGCGTATTCTGTCCCACGGCCACGGCGGCGCCCGTCATCGTGGGTATGCTCGGGGGCAGTATTCCGCGTCAGGCCACCTTCTCGATAGTGTCGAATGTGGCGGCGGCGCTGCTTGTTCCGCCGTTGTTCACGGCTATGGGTACGGACGCAAGTATCGACTTTCTGGACACCTTCGTGACCATAGCGTGGCGCGTGATTCCGTTGATTTTGGCGCCCTTGGCCGTGGCTATGGTGCTGCGACGTATCACTACCGGCGTGCACTCCTACCT
>CAVEDT010000297.1:0-2829 GCA_963614475.1 Roseburia faecis | reverse complement strand
GCCTCTGTGTCAGCATCGTGTTGTACATCTTTTACGGTTTCTGATGCTGTCGGACTTTGTCCGCATGAGACAAAACCCATACAGACCGCTAAAAGTATGATTATAAGTAATTTTGCGTTCATTTGCCGTTAAAGAATAATTGTTTTCTTTATCAATGATAAATGAGTAGCCTTATGCTCTAATCCTCGTTAATGCTTATTCCCTCTATTTTACCATCCGTAATCACGACCCATACATCTGATTGTAGGGGTGGTGTCGATAAAACGGCATTAGGCAGGCGATGTTTAATTCCGTCCTCTCGCCTATTTCGTGGAGACAATATGCCGGGAATATATATAAATCTTATAGTGTGATTATAGCCTTGAATTTTGAAGGATCTAAGCACTTCGTTTATGGACATTCCGACAGCCATATTGTATATACTCAGCCGGTTGCTATGTATTCGTGCTGATGATATGTCACAATCGTCTTCCGGAATATTTTTGATGTACTCTATGGTGTCTTTGCCGAGTGTTGCGGTCATTGAAATCGGCGCATTATCTACCGCAGTATTGTTTGCATCTGCAAACACGTCGAATCCTTGTTCGTGATATTGCTGTATAACGTCATACC
Organism: Roseburia faecis; assembly: GCA_963614475.1. GTDB lineage: Bacteria > Bacteroidota > Bacteroidia > Bacteroidales > Muribaculaceae > CAG-873. Next base: position 2,217 of record CAVEDT010000297.1, on the reverse strand, counting down.
AATTTGCGGAACTACTATGATTTATTCTTTCTACGATAGGTTTAATCACGAGAGTATCTCCACATTGGTACACCATGCACGCGGTTTCACCATCGTTTAACGCTTTGGCATTAGGCGATGCGATAGTTGGCTTAGTATGAGAAATATACGTGCAATCATTTTCCGTATGTAATAGTCCGGAGATGTCTGTCGATATCGTGTCCCGCATAACGATTTTAGATATTCGGCCATTAAGAATTTGATATTCCGTGCATAGCGGAATCAGTCCTTTCTCGCGAGTGTGGCCGTTGCCTTCCGCATTATTCGTCTTGATTACCACTAATCGTTCGATTTGAGGAATATCCAATTTGAGTCGACCACAGATGTCTTTTTCGGTCATGCCAATGTCGAATACTCCGGCGTGCCATTCCGGATTTGCGAATGAGCCTTCTTTTATTCGATAAACGTCTTTTGATGATGTTTCGATATAGCATATTGAGTCCCCGACGTTTTCATAGATAAGTGTTGTCTGTGTCGGCGTTTCGTTGATTGTCTTCACGATTTGACATGAGTCATAATTGCAATCGATAAGTGTCAATAGCCTCTGACGGCTTGCAGGGTCATATCGGTCATCCACTGAAAAGCCCTTTGAATTAAACTTCTTGACGATGTCGATATAGTCAAAGGAGCCCGAATATATGCCGCGAAATACAGACGCATCATCTTCGACTTTTACCACCGAATCATTGACAATAATCACAAAGTCTGCCGTTTTCGCCGAAGCTGTGCAAACAATTAATGTCGTAGCCAACAATAGTAATAATATTTTGCTTCGTATATGCATACTTATCGTGCCTTTGAGGTTAGCGTATAGTCTTGGTATATAAATAGATCACAATGCTATTGGATTATATGCTATCTTTATCTACGCTATAATAACTTGGCCAACCGGAATCATCTATAGGAAATGCGCCTTCGGTGTAATGATAGATTATATAATCAAATTCGAGTGCTTTTTTCTCTCCTTCGGGCGGAGTCATTAGTGGCTGCATTGTTTTATCAATGAGATATATACATTCACCAAGGCTGTAATATCCCACAAAACGATATGGCATCTTAGTAACCTCTTTAAGAATGACAAATGCGATACTTTTGGACGTGCGACTCGCCGCTATCATATAGGGAGTACTCCAGCCATAATACAAACGGCTACACTCTTTTGCGTCTTTCATAAAGATGTTCCGAATGTATTGATTTTTCGGAGACATCGGTTGAAGCTTATATGATGCATGTACTTTCTTCTTGATTTTCTCGGCCATCTTGGGTATTGCCGGATTTGATACCCATTTGTTTGTCGGCAATGTTTTCTTTGCTTTTGTCCTTTTTGCTTTTGATGTTGGAATCCCGGCGTCAGAGGTGGTAATTTTTCCTTCAATGCCTACACAATAAACCAATGCGCATGTCAATGCCAATAGTAAGATATATCTACGTCTATTCATTTTTCCGGCTTGATCAGTGGTTCTAAAATCGGCTTAAAGAAGCTATATGCGACCGAATCCGCTAAGATGCTTCGATGGGCAAACAGCGGCCACATCGTAAAATTACCGGTATCTTCATTTAAGATGAACACAAATTGGTACCCGGTGAGATCCAAGTATATCCACTTTGGATATTTATGATAATAAAGACTCACACTGTCCGTAGTCTTTGATATGCCAAAATAATCGTACTCATTCGGACTAATACGCACAAGCATAAGACGATTATGGATACTATCAACATATATGCCTGTAGTTGATGCTATTGCTACTGAATCGATAATATCATACTCCAAGATATAATCCTCTCCGATTGTACTATCTCTACGAATCACCCGATCCTTATGAAGAGCTATGACCTCAAAATAATCATATTTGAGCATTGTATCAACAATTTGCTTCATTGTGTGATTTTCGATTATGACCCTTGGCGCTTTTACAGAAGCAATATATTCTGGAGTTTCGCCGCCAAATTGGAACAACTCGAATGTATCTAAATTCTTGGAATGCCAAACGCGCGGTTCTTTCCAAGAATCTTCCTTCCGGTCCGTGTATGATGATGCCGAGATGCATACTGCAATCAGGGCAATAACAAATAGAAGTATCTTCTTCATATGCACATTTGATATAAACGGTTATTATCGTTGACCCACTATTTCGCAAGGTGGCAGCTCTATGGATTGAGACAAGCTTAATCCTT
>CAVEDT010000296.1:0-2832 GCA_963614475.1 Roseburia faecis | reverse complement strand
TATAGGGATTAGGGGTTACTGTGGCAAAGGTAACTAATTCCGTGAAATTGGAGCCAGATGGCTCCCTTTTCATTCCCTTTGGCGAAAGCCGTTCATGTCCGTTTCATTTGGAATACTATTTTGGGGGATGTATGATACTCTCGTCCTTGGGGACTGCAAAGTTAGCACTTTAATTTTTCTCAGCATACACCTCCAAGGGCTTTTTATTTCGACACATCCTCGAAACGGTGTCCGATTTTACAGAAAAAATCGCTAAATTTGCACATCACCGGAACACAACATACCACGATGGACAATACAGCCGACATACACGCCGAAATCGAGCGCCTGCGCCTCGAACTCAACGAGCACAACCACAACTACTACGTACTCAACGCCCCGACGATTTCGGACCGCGAATTCGACGAGATGATGCACCGCCTCGAGGACCTCGAGAAGCAGCATCCGGAGTACGATGACCCGCTGTCGCCTACGCACCGCGTCGGCAGTGACCTCACCCGCGGATTTGCGCAAGTCGCGCACATCTACCCCATGCTGTCCCTGGCCAATACCTATTCGGTGGAGGAAGTCGATGCGTGGGGTGCACGCGTGCGGCGCGACCTCGCCGCCGAGTCCAATGTCGCCATCGTGGGCGAGATGAAGTTTGACGGCACCGGCATCTCGCTAATATACGAGCACGGACGCCTGGTGCGTGCAGTCACGCGCGGCGACGGCGTGCGCGGCGATGTCGTCACCGAAAACGTCAAGACCATACGCAGCATTCCTTTGACGCTTCAAGGCTCGGACTGGCCCGAGATGTTCGAATTGCGCGGCGAAATTGTCCTGCCGTGGAAGGCCTTCGACCGGCTCAACGCCGAGCGCGAAGACGCCGGAGACCCGCTCTTTGCCAACCCACGCAACGCTGCCGCCGGGACGCTGAAGCTGCTCAACCCGGCCGAAGTGGCACGCCGAGGCCTCGATGCCTACTTCTACTACCTGCTGGGCGAGGACCTGCCTTGCGACAACCACTACGACAATATGCAGCGCGTCCGCCAATGGGGCTTCAAGGTCAGCGATGCAATGACGCTGCTGCACAATATCGACGAAATCGACCGTTACATCACCCACTGGGACACCGCACGCAAGCAACTGCCCGTGGCCACGGACGGCTTGGTATTCAAAGTCAATTCGTTGCGCCAGCAACTCAACCTCGGATTTACGGCCAAGTCGCCACGCTGGGCCATAGCATACAAATTCCAAGCCGAGCGCGCCCTCACACGTATGAATTACGTATCCTTCGAGGTCGGACGCATGGGCACCATCACCCCGGTGGCCAACCTCGAGCCGGTGCTGCTGTCCGGCACCATCGTCAAGCGCGCCTCACTGCACAACGCCGACGTCATGCGCAGCCTCGATATACACAACGGAGATATGGTATACGTCGAAAAAGGCGGCGAAATCATACCCAAAATCACCGGAGTGGACACCTCGCAACGCCCCGCCGACAGCACCCCCGTGACCTTCGTCACCCATTGTCCCAAATGCGGCACTCCGCTGGTGCGCATCGAGGGCGAAGCCGCTTGGGTATGTCCCAACAAATGGGCCTGCCCACCGCAAATCGTCGGACGCATCGAGCACTTCGTAGGCCGCCACGCCATGAACATCGACGGCATAGGCGCCGAGACCGCCGAGCTGCTGTACAATATAGGCAAGGTGAAAACTCCCGCCGACCTATATGCGCTGCAAGTGAGCGACCTCGAGCACCTCGAAGGTTTTGGCCGCCGCAGTGCCGAGCGCGTCATCGACGGCATCGGCGCCAGCACCACCGTACCCTTCGAGCGCGTACTCTTTGCCCTGTCCATACCCAACGTGGGCGAGACCACGGCCAAGAAAGTAGCACGCACCGCCGGGAGCATCGACCGCCTGATGTCCATGACCTTGCCCGAACTGCAAGCCATCGAGGACGTGGGCGAAATCATCGCCCGAAGCATCATCGAGTACTTCGCGCAGGACACCAACCGCGAGACCGTCGAGCGACTGCGCCAAGCCGGCGTACAGATGGCCGTCGCCGAAGACGCCGCACCCGTAAGCAATACCCTGGCCGGCAAGTCGATAGTCATCAGCGGTGTCTTCGCCCTGCACAGCCGCGACGAGTACAAGCAGATGATCGAACAGCACGGCGGCAAAAATGTCGGCTCGATATCGCGCAAAACCGACTACGTCCTCGCCGGCGAGAATATGGGACCGACCAAGCTCGAAAAAGCACGCACCCTCGGCATCCCCATCATCGACGAGAACACCTTCCTCGCCATGATTGCCCCCACCGACTGACCCTACCCGACCGACACCCATCGCACTCACTCTCTCCTACATACATTACCATCCTTTCTCATTTACCCGACCCATTCCCATGCGAACCCACGAAAAACATAACACGACCCGGAAGATTCGCACAGCACCGACAAGGACGGTAGCTGCGGCTGTTGCGGCGTGCTTAGTGGCTATTGCTCCGTGTTTTGCGCAGCACAACCGGGTGACGGTGACGACGTACGGGGATGCGGCGGGCACGGCGGCGCGGGCGGCGGTGACTGAGACGTACTTCGACGGGCTGGGACGGCAGACGCTGTCGGTGGCTCGTGGCGCAGGCGGCTCGGGCGAGGACGTATGGACTCGCACCGATTATGACCGCCGCGGCAATGTGTGGCGTCAGTGGTCGCCTATGCCGGTTGCGGCTTCCGCGCCGATGACAGCGCCGCCATCGGCACAAGCTCTCGAGAACGCCGCGGAAACTTTCTACGGCCAAGGTCAGTTGCCGTACACTCGCACTGAGTACGAACTATGTACCACCAACCG
>CAVEDT010000295.1:0-2832 GCA_963614475.1 Roseburia faecis | reverse complement strand
GTGCTACAAGCCAGAAACCACTGGAACGCAGAATTTTGCCAAGGTCGGAGATGCGGAACGGGTCGTCTTTTTCCTCGGACGCATCATCGAGTTTACGGTCCATAAAGAAGTAGACGATGAACATGATCAGCGCTATCAGCAGCAGCACTACGCCGAAGGCTACCGAGCGGGAGACATCCACGGTGCCGCCCATTTTGGCAAACATCGGCGAGAATATCATACAGGTGGCAACACCAAGTCGTGCCAGAGCCATTTCGCTACCCATAGCCAGGGCCATTTCGCGACCTTGGAACCACTTGACGATACCGCGGCTGACGGTGATGCCGGCCATCTCGACGCCGCAACCGAAGATCATAAAGCCTACGGCGGAGAATTTGGCCGAAGCGGGCATGCCTTCATAGAAAGGCGAAATTCCCAGTTCGTCGAAGCCCGGTATGTAGTTCAGGTTGTTGTTGAACCACGTTTCCAGGCCGCTGCCGGCAAACATGTCGGTGACGGCATACCAGTTGATGGCCGCGCCTATCAGCATTACCGTACCCGAAAGTACGGCCGTGAAGCGCACGCCCATCTTGTCGAGGATGATGCCTGCAAATATCAGGAAGAATATAAAGACGTTCAGGAAAGTTTCGCTGCCCTGCATTGTGCCGAAGGCGGTGGAATCCCATCCGCGCTCGGACTGCATCAAGTCCTTGATAGGCGACAAGATGTCCATGAAAATGTAAGAGCAGAACATTGCCAGTGCCAACAGTCCGAGGGCTGTCCACCGTGCCCACGCTTTGTCGCGGAGGCTTTCGGGCCGTTTCAGTGTGGCCGCTTGTGTGATTTGAGACATAATGTGATGTAATTATGTGTTGTTATTATGTTGTATTTCAATGCTATATGCAAGCGTTTATATCGACCTTTCCCCGATAGACATAAGAACTAATGCCGTTCTCGGCTAAGGCCTCAGCGCCATATTACTGCAAAAGTACGCAAAAAAATCCAGCTACTGTCCATAATGTCCGAAAATCCGCGGCCAAACGCATGCAAAAGGCGTGAACGCTGGGCGGTAAGCAAAAAAATGCGTAACTTTGCGGAAAGGAAAGTCCGCGGCAAGTCCGCGGCCTATCGCCCGATGTATATATGAGAAACGACAATAGCAAGATACGAGTATTCCTACCGATGGTTACGACCATTGTGGCTATGGCTATGACTCTGTGCGGCTGCGGCGGCACGGAGGACGGACGCTCGGTGCTGACCGTGAGCGTCGAGCCTCAGCGTGCCTTGCTGGAAGATATTGTGGGCGACCGCTTTGAGGTGCAAACCTTGCTGACGTCAGGCGCCAATCCGGAGACCTTCGAGCCGACGATACGTGCACGTATGGATGTGGATAAATCCAAGGTATACTTCACGATAGGCGGTATGCCTTTCGAAACCGCCTTGGCCTCGACGCTCCCGTCGACGGTGCGTCTTGTCGATTGCTCTAAAGGCATTACGTTGATATACAATACGCACGACCATGGCGAAGGACATGAGCATATCGCCGATCCGCATACGTGGTCTTCGGTACGCAATGCCCGCGTCATTGCACGCAATATGTACGAGGCTGTAGTGTCCATCGATGCTGAAGGCAAGGAATATTACCGAAATAGATACGAGGCTCTCGAGCATCGGCTGGATTCGATAGACCGCGCTTGGAGCGAAAAGCTGAAGTCGGCATCGACACGCGCCTTTGCCATTTGGCATCCGTCGTTGAGCTACTTTGCTCGTGACTATGGTTTGCGACAAATATCTGTCGGCTTCGAAAACAAGGAGATGCCGCCGACGGCTATGGCACATACCGCCGCCGAGGCACGCGAGGCCGGGGCGCGTGTGCTGTTTTTTCAACGCGAGTACGACTCGCGTCAGGCCCAAAGCATGAACCAAATGCTGGGGGCTCGTCTTGTAATCATCAATCCATTGGACTATGACTGGGAAGGACAATTGTATACAGTCGTCGAAGCCTTGTGCCGCTGAGAACGAGGTGCTTTTGTCGCTGTCCGGCGTAGGTATGAGCTGGGACGGACGCGAGGTGTTGCATGATGTCAGTTTTGACGTGCACCAAGGCGATTTTATTGCCATCACAGGACCCAACGGCGGCGGCAAGACCACGCTTTTGCGCATCCTGTTAGGGCTGCTGCGTCCCACGCGCGGCACGGTGACGCGTAATCGCGATATACGTGTCGGCTATTTGCCGCAAAAAAATATGATAGACTCGCGTTTCCCGATAAGCGTGCACGAGGTCATCAGTTCCGGACTTTTGGCTTTGGATATGGACAATGCCGAGCGTCGCAGATTGTATGACGAAACTATAAGACGCGTGGGACTTGAGGCTCATGCCGAGCAACCTATCGGCCAGCTCTCGGGCGGTCAGTTGCAGCGTGCACTGCTGGGACGTGCTATTATTTCGCATCCGCGGCTTTTGGTGATGGACGAGCCGTTGAGCTATATAGACAAACATTTTGAGGCTCAGCTCTATGACTTAATACGCGAATTGGCGCGCGATACGACCATTGTGCTTGTTTCGCATGAGATGACCACCATTGCCGGGATGGCCAACCGTCATTTTATAATAGACGTTGAGCTGCACGAGTGCTCGGCTCCGCATCACTATATACATAGCGATTGCGACGAATGAATGCCCGGTCGGGGCGTACCGGACGTTCCGAATAAGGGAAAATCATCCGACAAATTTCGAGGGAAATAGTGCGTGCCCGGCTGCATTGTCAGGCGATGCGTACTATTGTTCTTTCGGACCGCGATATTGACCTTTGGTGCGAGTGATGCGTCCGTACATCACGGCGTGTGTCGGGC
>CAVEDT010000294.1:0-2838 GCA_963614475.1 Roseburia faecis | reverse complement strand
GGACACTAAGGACCTTAAGGGCCCTAAGGACACTAAGGGCCCTTAGGACGACTGAGCCGCGTCAAAAGAGCGGTCACGCCTTCGGCGCAGCACATTCCACATTCCACATTCGACATTCCACATTATTTACGGGTCTCACAAAAAAAGCGTACCTTTGCACTGATTAAAAGTCACTGACCACTTCTTCGGAAAGTCACCGACAACTTCTTCTAAAAATCACCGCTACATCATCCACAAAAGACGATGCCACAAAAAATCATTATCCTCGATTTCGGATCGCAGACGACTCAGCTCATAGGCCGCCGCCTGCGCGAACTCGACACTTACTGCGAAATTCTACCCTACAACCGTATGCCCGCGGACGACCCCGATGTCATCGGCGTCATCCTCTCGGGCAGCCCCTTCTCGGTATACGACGACAAGGCCTTCAAGGTGGACACCGAGGCCCTTGTATCGCGCTATCCCGTACTGGGAATATGCTACGGTGCCCAACTGATGGCCTATCAGCGCGGCGGACGCGTCGAGCCGGCCGCCACGCGCGAATATGGCCGCGCTATACTCAGCAAGGTGGACAGCTCCGACCCCCTGATGTCCGGCATCGAGCCCGGCGCACAGGTATGGATGAGCCACGGCGACACCATCACCGCCGTCGGCGAGGATATGGACGTGGTGGCCTCCACCGACAAGGTACACGTAGCCGCCTACCGACGCCAAGGCCGCCAATGCTGGGGCGTGCAATTCCATCCCGAGGTGTTTCACAGCACCTGCGGCGTCCAATTGTTGCGTAATTTCGTGGTGTACATCTGCGGCTCGCGCTGCGAATGGACCCCGGCATCGTACATTGACAGCACCGTGGAGCAATTGCGCCGAACATTGGGCGACGACCGCGTGGTGCTGGGACTGAGCGGCGGCGTCGATTCGTCCGTAGCCGCCGTACTGCTCAACCGTGCCATAGGCGACCGCCTCACCTGCATATTCGTGGACCACGGGATGCTGCGCAAAAACGAGTTTGCAAACGTCTTGCGCGACTACCAAGGCCTGGGGCTCAACGTCATAGGCGTCGATGCCTCGGCCAAATTCTTCGGCGAATTGGCCGGAGTCACCGACCCCGAAGCCAAGCGCAAAATCATCGGCAAGGGATTCATCGATGTCTTCGACGAAGAAGCTCGCAAAATCAAGGATGTCAAATGGTTGGCACAAGGTACGATATATCCCGACTGCATCGAGTCGCTGAGCATCACCGGCACAGTCATCAAGAGCCACCACAACGTCGGCGGACTGCCCGAAAAAATGCACCTGAAACTGTGCGAACCGCTGCGCTCGCTCTTCAAGGACGAGGTACGCGCCGTCGGTCGGCAGCTGGGTATGCCAGAACACCTGATACGCCGCCACCCGTTCCCCGGTCCGGGCCTGGCCGTGCGCATACTGGGCGAAGTCACCCCCGAAAAGGTACGCGTGCTGCAAGATGCGGACGATATCTTCATCTCCAAGATGCGCCAATACGGCCTGTACGATGATATTTGGCAGGCCGGCGTAATACTGCTGCCGGTGCAAAGCGTCGGCGTCATGGGCGACGAACGCACCTACGAACAGGCCGTGGCTCTACGCGCCGTCACCTCGACGGACGCCATGACCGCCGACTGGGCACGCCTACCCTACGACTTCCTGGCCGACGTCAGCAACACCATCATCAACAGCGTCCGCGGCGTCAATCGCGTATGCTACGACGTCTCCTCCAAGCCACCGAGCACCATCGAATGGGAATGAAAATAATGTCGAATTGTCGCTAACGCCGAAAAGATTTTGAGTATTTAAAGTCCCTAAAGTCCCTAAGGACCTTAAAGACCCTAAGGACCTTAAAGTCCCGAGCTTCCCCAAGTCCCCGCCTCAATTCCACATTAGACATTCCACATTACCATTGTTCCACATTCAACATTCGACATTATCAAATCGGTCTCACGGCGCACGCCGTGAGACCGATTTGGCTATGTCGTTTATTTTGCGTACTTTTGCGGTCGCATTCATTGTAATCATATACGACCAGACACATGCAATTTACAGCTGAAATGTTAGCTGCCCTTATCGGCGGCACCGTTGACGGCGACCCCAAAGCCGCAGTCAACACCTTCGCCAAAATCGAAGAAGGGCATCCCGGCGCACTGTCTTTTCTTGCCAATCCCAAATACACCCATTATATCTACGACACACAGTCGTCGATAGTGCTCGTGGCCGATAACTTCGTGCCCGAGCATCCCGTACAAGCCACCATGATACGCGTGGCCGACCCCTACAGCGCAGTCACCAAGCTGATGGAAATGGCCGCCGCAGCCATGGCACAGCACCCAAGCGGCATCGAACAACCCAGCTACATAGCCGAGGGCGTCGCCATAGACAAGGAGTCATACGTCGGCGCATTTGCTTACATCGGCCAAGGTGCCGTCATAGGACGCGGCGCCAAGATTTACCCCCAAGTGTACGTAGGCAATGGCGCCGTCATAGGCGAAGACACCGTGCTCTATCCCGGATGCCGCGTATATCCCGGATGCCATATCGGAGCACGCTGCATCTTACATGCCGGCGTAGTCGTAGGTGCCGACGGCTTCGGCTTTGCGCCCGACAGCGACGGAGTCTACCACAAAATACCGCAAATGGGCATCGTCGAAATAGGCGATGACGTCGAAATAGGCGCCAACACCACTGTGGACCGCGCCACCATGGGTGCCACTCGCGTAGGCCGCGGCACCAAGCTGGACAACCTGATACAGGTGGCGCACAACGTCACCGTGGGCGAGCATACGGTGGTGGCCGCGCAAGCCGGAATAGCAGGCAGCGCACACG
>CAVEDT010000293.1:1669-2842 GCA_963614475.1 Roseburia faecis | reverse complement strand
ATGGAAGCCCTCGGCGCCAAGATAATCACCCTCAAGGATATGGCCGGCCTCGTAACACCTTCGCGTGCAGCCTCCATCATCTCCAAACTCAAAGCCAATGTCAAGGTTGACATCGACTTCCACACCCACTGCACACCCGGCTACGGCCTCGCTTCCTGCATCATGGCCATACTCCACGGCGTAGACATCCTCGACACCAATATCTGGTGGTTCGGCGGCGGTAGCGCTGCTCCGGCCATCGAATTGGTATACCTCTTCGCCGACAAACTCGGCGTTGAACTGGACGTAGATATGAAGGCTGTCGGCGAAATCCGCAAAGCCCTGCGCGGTGCACGTCAGAGCCTCGCTGCTTACGACCTGAACAAGGACAACTTCCCCCGCGAATTCGATCCCCTCACCGACAAGGTTCCCGCCGAAGTCGAGGCACAAATCGATGCAGCCGTCGCAGCCGCCAAGGCAGGCAACGAAGAAGCACTGCTCGACGCTTGCCACGCTATCGAGAAATATTTCGGCTTCCCCAAACCCAACGAATTGGTGAAGAATGCCGAAGTTCCCGGCGGTATGTACTCCAATATGGTGGCTCAGTTGAAGTCTCTCAAGGCCGAAGACGTTCTCGAAGATGCTATGCGCCTGATACCTATGGTACGCCGCGACGCCGGTCTGGTGCCCCTGGTTACACCTACCAGCCAGATTGTAGGCAGCCAAGCCGTGATGGTGGCCATCGACCGCCGCAAAGGCAATCCCGACTACACAACCAAGTCCAACCAGTTTATCTCGCTGGTTAAGGGCGAATACGGCCATACCCCCGTGCCCGTAGATCCCGCCTTCCGCGAGAAAATCACCGGCGATGCCACCGAGCACGCATACGATACCTCCAACTACAAGAAACCGGAGAATCCCGTTTTGGCAGACTGTGGCGGCGCCAAGCTGGCCTCGAACACCGAGGAAGAACTGCTGCTCGAACTGCTGCCCAACGTGGCCATGCCGTTCCTGAAGAAACGTCGCGCTGCCGAATACGCTGCCGCTAAGGCTGCTGCCGCTCCCGCCGCCGCTGCTGCCGAGGCTGAAGCTGCTCCCGCTGCTGCCGACGAACCCATCACCGGTCCCGTAATCAAGGCACCCATGCCCGGACGCATCATCAGCGTTGACGTGGCCGCCGGCGACAAGGTGACC
>CAVEDT010000293.1:0-1659 GCA_963614475.1 Roseburia faecis | reverse complement strand
CCTCTTGGTTTACGAAGCCATGAAGATGGAGAATGACGTTACCGCCGACCGCGACTGCACCGTTAAGCGCGTGTTTGTAGCCCCCGGCGACCAAATCGGCAACGATACCGTTCTCATCGAATTCGCTGACTGATAACGACAATACACGGCCTCCGGCCGTCATGTAAAACGAGGGACAGCCACCGCGGCTGTCCCTCGTTTTATGTATATAGACGCATAATCATCTGCCATTATGTCTTTTTGAGCGGTGATGCTGCCGTGGCTCTATCCGAAAAAGGCATAACTCGGATTTGAATTACGGCTTGTCATGAATAATAGCCCCGGGTGCACATCTCGCGAGCGGCGAGGCATTTGTACTTGTCGTCGTCGATAGGGTAGTCCCAGCATCCGAGCTGATGGAAGATTTCGCCGCCGAAGCCGCGCTTGAATTTGTAAAGGCCGTGCATGGGATGCGAGGGGTCGCCGTTGGGCGCAATTCCGAACATATCGTATTCGCGGCATTTGTTTCGCTTGGCCGTCTGTATGGCCGCCCATTGCAGGGCGTAGGTGGGCATGAGGTTGCGCATGGACGATGAAGACGCGCCGTAGAGGTAGGTGGCGCGATGTGCCGACATCACCAGGAACATGGCTGCCAGGGGCTTGTCTTCGTAATAGGCTATAAGTAGCCGCACTTCCACGTCCGAACTCTCGGCGTCCATCTTGGAGGCAAACATTGAGCGAAAATACTCGATGTCGTTGATGTGTAGCCCGTTGCGTATGGCCATCTCGGTGTATAGGCTGTACCATGTTTGCAAGCCCCGGATGCCTGTCGAGCGCACATCGATGCCGTGTCTCAGCGCCAATTTGATATTGTAACGTGTCTTGGGCTTCATCCGTCGCAGGATTTCCTCGTCGTCATAAGTCAGGTCTACGACGATGGTATTGGCCGGCAGGATGTTCATATTGGCTTTGACGATGTTGTGGTTGTATGTGCCGAAGTTGAGCTTCAGTTCCTGAAATTCTTTGTCCGGAGCGCCCAGCCAATTGCCGCAAGAGTCATAGTCTTCGGCCGAGCACCAGTGCGATTTCCAATTGAGATCATATCGCAGAGCTACGCAGTGTTTGGGCAGGTAAGATTTCAGTGTCTCGGACAGTTCTTCAATGAATTCGCCTTGACGACATTCGGAGGGCTCGATTTCGGGCCCGTAAGGTACGTATGCAATGTAGTCTTCGCGATTTAGGTGCCGAATGAACATGATGAAGTCGGCATGTGTAGCGGCGAATCCTCCGACGCCGTCGTAGATGTCGCGATTGCGTACCGCAAATTCGAATGCGCATGAATGTAGGCCGAGGCGCTCTTTGACCTGCGACCAAAATGATGTCTGTTGAATTATGGGTGTGCTGTAAGCGTCAAGGGGTTCCTTGGGTTCGATGATGATGTCCATGTCGATGAGCAGCGCTAAAGGCAGAGAGCCTTTGGCGATTATGGCGGGTCTTTAGGCGATATCGGTATGCCTGAGACCGTGGATTGGTACCTGAAATGTGATTGTCAATATAAAAAAGCGGAGCGGCCACCCGTGAGGGCAGCCGCTCCGGTCTGTATGGCTTGATGCCTCTATGAGGGGTTATCAGTCGTTGTTGTTGTCGTTGTTGTGATTGTTGTCACGGCGGGGACGACGG
>CAVEDT010000292.1:0-2848 GCA_963614475.1 Roseburia faecis | reverse complement strand
CTCCTGTTGTGTGCTTCGCAGATTTTTTTTACTTTTTCAAGTCGTAATATGTTTCTGCGGCAAATATAAATAGATAATACATATACATAATATAAAATGGCAATAGAACTTAAGGGCCTTACAAAGCGTAAGGACAATTACTCGCAATGGTACAATGAATTGGTAGTCAAGGCTGATTTGGCCGAACAATCTGCCGTACGCGGCTGTATGGTTATAAAGCCTTACGGCTATGCAATCTGGGAGAAGATGCAGCAGACATTGGACCGTATGTTCAAGGAAACCGGTGTGCAGAACGCATATTTCCCCCTGCTTATACCTAAATCTTTCTTGTGCCGCGAGGCTGAACATGTTGAGGGATTTGCCAAAGAATGCGCCGTAGTCACCCACTACAGGCTCAAGAACGATCCCAATGGCAAAGGCGTTGTCGTAGACCCTGATGCTCGTCTCGAAGAGGAACTTATAGTACGTCCTACCAGCGAAACCATTATCTGGGGCACGTATAAAAACTGGATACACTCGTGGCGCGATCTGCCTTTGCTCATCAACCAATGGGCTAACGTTATGCGTTGGGAAATGCGTACACGCATGTTCCTGCGCACGAGCGAATTCCTATGGCAGGAGGGACATTGCGCTCATGCCACGGCCGAAGAGAACGAAGCCCGAACCGTACAGATGATAAATGTCTATGCTGACTTCGCCGAGAAGTATATGGCTGTACCTGTCATTCGTGGCGTAAAAACCCCGACCGAACGCTTTGCCGGTGCACTCAATACGTACACTATTGAGGCAATGATGCAAGATGGTAAGGCTCTTCAATCGGGTACATCGCATAACCTCGGGCAGAATTTTGCCAAGGCCTTCGATGTTACTTTTGCCAATAAGGACAATAAGCCAGAATATGTATGGGCCAACTCCTGGGGCGTTTCTACTCGACTGATGGGCGCTCTTATCATGACACATAGTGATGACAACGGATTGGTATTGCCGCCGCACTTGGCTCCGATACAAGTCGTCATCATCCCCATATATAAGAACAATGAGCAATTGCGCGAGATTTCGGCAGTTGTCGAGCCGATAGTCGCTCAACTGCGTTCGGCCGGAATAAGCGTAAAATTCGATGATGCAGACAACAAACGTCCGGGCTTCAAATTCGCCGACTACGAACTTAAAGGTGTTCCTGTGCGTCTTGTACTTGGCGCTCGCGATGTCGAGAAAGGCACTGTCGAAATCATGCGTCGCGATACGTTGGAAAAATCGGAGGCTCCGCTCGAGGGAATAGCTGATCATGTAGCTCGACTGCTCGAAGACATCCAGACCAATATCTACCAAAAGGCCTTGAAGTTGCGCGAGAGCAAGACTTATATCTGTGATGATTACGAAGAGTTCAAGCAGCGCATCGAGGATGGCGGATTCTTCCTTTGCCATTGGGATGGTACGGCCGAAACCGAAGAGCGTATCAAAAACGAAACCAAGGCCACAATCCGCTGCATACCTCTGAATGGCGATGATACCCCCGGTAAATGTATGGTGACCGGACGTCCGTCGGCACGCCGTGTAGTCATTGCTCGTAGCTATTGATTGAAACCAGACAATCTCACCACCGGCGCCCATGGGAGTTTTTGCAGAACACATAACAGTGGTCAATACAAAGGCTGCGACTTTAGAGGATAAGTCTCTGACCAAAGGTCAGGATGAGTTATCGTCCGAACCGAGCAACGAGGGCAAGGACAATATTCGCAAGCATCAGCCTGCAACCATAGCTATAGTCGTACCCTGCTACAACGAGCAGGAGGCTTTGCCTTTGACTGTTCCGAAAATGCTGCAAATATTGCAGGATATGCATGACCGAGGACTTGCCACGGATGATAGTTATATCCTATGTGTCAATGACGGCAGTCGTGACGGCACGTGGAATTTGCTGAAACAAATGCACGCCGGCAATAAAAAAATTCGCGCCATTTCGTTAGCTCACAATCGTGGGCATCAAAATGCGTTATTGGCCGGGCTTATGTTTGTCCGTGGTCGCTGTGATGCCGCAATATCTATCGATGCAGACCTGCAAGACGATCCGTTGGCTATGGTCGAGATGGTTCGCCGTCATTTGGAAGGCGATGACATCGTATATGGAGTCCGTTCGTCACGCAAAACCGACTCGTGGTTCAAACGCAATACGGCACATGCTTTTTACCGTTTCCAAAAATCCATGGGACTTAATACCATATACGACCATGCTGATTATAGACTAATGAGCGCTCGAGCGCTTGATATGCTGGCTGAGTATGGCGAGACCAATCTGTTTTTACGTGGGATAATTCCCAATATCGGCCTTCAGCATTCGTGTGTATATTATGCGCGCACGGCACGCGTAGCCGGCGAGTCAAAGTATCCGCTTGGCAAGATGTTGTCGTTGTCTATCGACGGCATAACATCTTTTTCGGCCAAACCTATGCGAATAATTTTTGGCGTGGGGCTGGCTTTATTGATTATTGATATAATCGTTGCCATCTGGGTGTTAATATCGTATTTTAACAATAACAGCGTATCCGGATGGGCATCACTGATGCTATCCGTATGGTTCCTCGGCAGCCTTATTTTGATGGCAGTAGGTATCGTCGGCGAATATGTCGGCAAGATATTTATGGAGGTCAAACATCGGCCGCGATATGCCATAGGCGATAGTCTGTGGGACTAATGGTTTTGTATAATGGAATATAAGACTTTTATAAATACGTTATCACGATCGTGCGGTATGGATACGAAACGTACCGGTGCGATTGCCGAAGCGCTAAAGGACATCATTGTTCACTCACTTACAAACATGGATGACGTTGCCATACCGGGGTTCGGC
>CAVEDT010000291.1:0-2858 GCA_963614475.1 Roseburia faecis | reverse complement strand
CATACAGGCCGTTGCGAGCCTGCTCAAAGTAATAGGCATGGGGATTGTCGTCAACGTCACGGTCTATCTCGCCCACGCGGGGCAGTGGATGCAGAATGCGCATATTCGGACGCGCGCCCTCAAGCATTGAGGCCTTGAGTGTGTAGCAGTTCTTGACGCGCTCGTATTCCATGATATCGGTGAAGCGTTCGCGCTGAACACGTGTCATATAGATAATATCACTATTCTGTATCACCTCGGGAGAGAAGTCGGTATGCTCGCTGTAGCTTATGCCGTGGGTGCGACAGAATTCGGTGTACTGCGGCGGCATCTGCAACTCGGGGCAGGCGACAAAGCGGAAACGGCTGTTGAACCACCGCATGGCCTGAAGCATCGAATGGACGGTACGCCCGTACTTGAGGTCGCCCACAAGTGTTATGTCGAGGTCGTCGAGCCGTCCTTGTGTCTTGTATATGGAGTAGAGGTCGAGCATGGTCTGCGAAGGGTGCTGGTTGGCACCGTCACCGGCATTGATGACGGGTACGTCCGTAACCTCGGAGGCATAACGCGCCGCCCCTTCGAGGTGGTGACGCATAATAATCAAATCGACATAATTGGACACCATTTTGATAGTGTCCTTGAGGGTCTCGCCTTTAGAGGTGGAGGTATTGGCGGCATCGCTGAATCCGATGACACGTCCGCCGAGGCGGTTGACGGCGGTCTCGAAACTGAGACGCGTACGCGTGGATGGTTCGAAAAACAGCGTGGCCACGACGCGTCCTTCCAGCAGTCGCCTATTGGGGTTGCGCTCGAAGCCCGCGGCCTGTTCCAGCAGTGTCAAAATCTCGTCTCGGCCGATGTCGGAGATTGATACAAGACTACGCTTATTCATTGGTGGTGTTTTATGAGATGGATGGTGAATTCGTTGCTGCTGTAACTAAAACTCGGCTTCGGGCATAGTGCCGCCGAGGGGATCGTTTCCGCCTATGGTCGTGCCGGTCTGAGTGGCGGGCGAGGAAACCACTCCGGCGGACGGAGCCGAGCCTACGGGCACGGCAGCGCCGCTGTTCAGCGATGACCCTACGGAGGCGAGACTGGTGACTGGTTGATCCTCGTTGAGGTTCTCGAAACGTGCAAAACGTTTGCGGAAACGTAGTTCGATGTCATCCACCGAGCCGCTACGGTGCTTGGCCACAATAAATTCGGCAAGGTCGCGAATGTCGCGGCCGTTGGCATCGGTGTCGCTGTGCAGGTAGTATTCGGGACGGTGTATAAAGCATACGATATCGGCATCCTGTTCGATGGCGCCGGACTCGCGGAGGTCGCTCAACTGCGGTCGCTTGCCGTCCGTACGGTTTTCGACGCTACGGTTGAGCTGCGACAATGCTACTATCGGTATATCGAGTTCCTTAGCCAACTGCTTGAGCGAACGTGAAATCATACTGACTTCCTGCTCACGCGAGCCGAATTTCATGCCCGAGGCGTTCATCAGCTGCAAGTAGTCGATGATAATCATCTTAACTTGGTGTTCGCGCACAAGGCGGCGAGCCTTGGTGCGTAATTCAAAGATACTCAACGACGGAGTATCGTCAATGTATAGAGGTGCTCCATTGAGATTCTTGATACGTGCCAACAGTTGCTCCCATTCCATAGGCGTAAGCTGTCCGCTCTTGATTTTGGAGCCGTCGATTTCGCAGACGTTGGATATAAGACGGTTGACCAACTGCAAATTGGACATTTCGAGCGAAAATACGGCAATGGGAGTGTTGTAGTTGACGGCCATATTCTTGGCCATAGAGAGGACGAAGGCGGTCTTACCCATGGCCGGACGTGCGGCGATGATGATAAGGTCGGAATTCTGCCATCCGGAAGTAAGCTTGTCAAGATCGTGAAATCCGCTTTCGAGGCCGGAGAGGCCGGACGTGCGGTTGGCAGCACTCTGTATCTGATTGAGGGCCTGAGTGATAACCGGGTCTATCTGCGTAACGTCCTTCTTGACATTGCGTTGCGAAATCTCGAAGAGGCGTCCTTCGGCTTCCTGCAACAGGTCGTCCACATCGTTGGTCTCATCGTAGGCCTTGCCCTCGATATTGGCTGCGAAGTTGATAAGCTCGCGTGCCAGATATTTCTGTGCAACTATGCGTGCGTGGTACTCGACGTGTGCGGCCGAGGTGATACACGCCGTCAGTTCGGCGATATAGGCGGGACCTCCTACCTTGTCGAGGGTGTCATTGGCTCGCAGTTGCTCGATGACGGTAAGCATATCTATGGGCTTCTGAGCCGCCGCAAGTGTCTGTATGGCCTCGTAGACCATCTGATGCTCGGGCTCGTAGAAGCTCTCGGGCTTGAGAAGGTCGCAGACGGTGGTATAAGCGTCTTTTTCGAGCATCATCGCGCCCAGTACGGCTTGCTCAAGCTCTTTGTCGCGCGGCACTATGCGTCCTGCCGTGTCTTTGGGTCGGTCATCGTTGCGATTGCTGCGATATCCCCCCTTGCCATATCTATTTTCGTTATTGTCCATTGTGTTTGCGTTACTTAGAGACCCTCGGGTATCGGGGTCGCGGATGCGGCGCCATGGCGCACGTTTTTAGTCGGTACAAAGTTAACGCTAAGTCTGCGGACACGATGCATGTCCGGGCGACTTTTTATGGACATTTTTTCAACATCCGCGGTCAATTAGTCGTGTATAAGCGCAAGGGCACGTCCCAGCCACGGCTGAGCCATATCCGAGGGCTTGAGCACTTCGCCTCCGTAAGTCACTATATCTATGTCTATGGTGACAATGTCGTGTGCATCGGGGCGTCGACGTCCGTGCGCGTCTTCGTATCGGCGTAGTTCTTGATGAAGCGCTTCGCTGGAGCATGTACAGGTGCCGGTGA
>CAVEDT010000290.1:1805-2873 GCA_963614475.1 Roseburia faecis | reverse complement strand
CAAAATGGTTGCAAAAAAAGCATTACTGAGTTTTACCATCTCTTTTCAAAGAATAATGATTGTTTGATAATGCTATAATTATAAACATCGCGTATAATAAACCGTTTCGGACTTATAAAGGTCTGCAACGCCTGAGACCAAGTTATATCTTGTAGTATCCTTTGATCCAAACCATTGTCATCAATATTGAAAGCAATAGGAATGTCGAAATTACGATACCTCACGTATGTAGTTGTATTCATTATTGCATTATCAATATCTTGAGAAGCTCGTTGAATAAACATAAACTGATATCTGCTCACTCCATTATCATCAACCGTACTTGTCATCATAATTATTACAGAATCAAGCTTTTCGGCATATTGGGTATCCTTTAATGCTTCATCGAGGAAATGTGTTAGAACCTCGGTAGGCTCCATGATTATCTTTCTATAAGCATCAGTCTCTTTTCCAACAGCACAGAGTGTGCTGAGCAGCACGGCTAATAGAGTTAAAAACGTTATCCGGTGTTTCATGTCTTTAGTCGAAAGATGCCGTTAAGATATTATCAAAATAATCATAAGACACTGATTGATGTATGATTAATACACACATTGCAAATTTACAAACACTTTTTAAATTACAGTACCTATTGTTGTTAAAATTATTTAACGGAAAAGCGCAATCCAAATAGTCTGTGTATAGGTTCCCATTGTTGCCCGATAAAACCATTTTGAATCAGGGCAAAAATTAGGGCTGACAGCCAATGCAGGTGCCAGCCCCATTATAGTTACATTCTTAAAGGAAACGCCGAGTGTCAAATTCCGCGCAAGAGCTGCTTACGTCCTCGGCCTGATTTTGCGTTATTTACGACGAACGGTACGACGATCGGTAATCACGATGTCTACCGGGACATCATCCTCATCATAGGGGACTTCGTCCATCAACTGGAAGTCGTAAGCTACGCCAACCTTGACAGCACGTGTGCCGCGCAACAATCGGTCGTAATACCCCCGACCACGGCCCACGCGATTGCATTGGCGGTCGTATGCCACAGCCGGAACCACCACCAAATCGATGGTATCCATC
>CAVEDT010000290.1:0-1795 GCA_963614475.1 Roseburia faecis | reverse complement strand
GTATCGGCTCCCTCGGGTTCTTCGATAAGGAACGCCCCGAGACTCAGACGAGACCGATCGTATGGCAAGATCTCGAGGTCGGCACCATTGACACGCGGCAAAAAGAAGTGTTTGCGCTCATGCCATTTGTCCAAAAAGGCATGTGTGCTGATTTCGTCCGGCAACGAGTGGTACATCAATATATTGTCTGCCATCATAAAGGCGGCCGAAGTTTCGAGTCGTGCAAAGGCTCGCTCTGCGGCCTCGGCTTGTTCAGCCGCTTCCAGCAACGCTTTTTGCGCCTTGACAAGGCGCCGTATGTCGCTCTTATCCATATCTCAAACTTTTTTTGTGTACGTTAGTTATATTGTCTTTGGCTATTTCTTTATAGGGAAATTGGCTTCGCCCGAGTGCATCAGTTTCACAGCCTTGAGCACGTTGGGGTCTCGACGTCCGGTAATAACGTAATATGCCGGAATACCGAGGATGTCACGAGCTATAAGTGCCTGCAACTGGTTGATGATGAGCTTTCGCGAAATGTTGATGTAGAAC
Organism: Roseburia faecis; assembly: GCA_963614475.1. GTDB lineage: Bacteria > Bacteroidota > Bacteroidia > Bacteroidales > Muribaculaceae > CAG-873. The sequence goes on along the minus strand of CAVEDT010000290.1, from coordinate 1,264 downwards.
CATCGAGCCGGCACGCCGTTCTGGGCGGCGTAGTAGACAAACGATCCAAGAAGGATGTCGTCCGCAGGAAGTTTGCGCAACAACTCGTCCACATTCTTGGATTTGACGAGCGAGGAGCGGTTTAGGTCGCAATACTCGTAGGCAAAGCGCTGCATAATACCGTTTTGGAATACCTTAACAAAGTATCCCGTAACTCCGGTCGTATCCGAAGGCATGAATATGTCCGGCATGATGCCACCGCCGCCGTAGACGGTTCGACCGGTACCGGTCTTGTACATCAACGATGTATCAAACTTGGTGGAATCGGCGGTTTGCATCTCACCGTTCTGCCAACGTTCGTATATCTCGTATTCGTAATCCTCGTTTTGTCCGGGGCGATACTTCTTCTGTATACAACGACCCGAGGGCGTATAGTAACGCTGCACGGTCAGTCGTATCTCGGAGCTGTCGTTGAGCAAAATTTGACGCTGTACCAGACCCTTGCCAAAGGTGCGGCGACCTAGCAGCAAACCTCGGTCGTTGTCTTGTATGGCGCCGGAGAATATCTCGGAGGCCGAAGCGGAGGTTTCGTCAATCAGTACTATCACACGAGCCTTTTGGAAGTCTCCGTTACCATCGGAAATGACCTTTTGGTCTTGCTCCTCGTGGCGGCCGTGAGTTTGCACTATCAGTTTGCCTTCGGGCAGGAACTCATTTACCATCAGTATTGCCGGCTCCATATATCCGCCGGTATTACCGCGCAGGTCTATGACATAATCCTTGGCGCCCTTGGTTCGTAATTTGTTGAGCGCATCCAGGAATTCGCCGTATGTCGAACGTCCGAATTTGTTGACTTTCACAAATCCGGTGGTACGATCAAGCATATATGCGGCATCTATGGTAGTCACCGGTATATTGCCGCGCTTGACTTTGAAGGTCAGAGGACGCGATGCACCGGGGCGCACAACCCCTATGGTGACGTTAGACCCGTCTTTGCCGCGCAAATAGCGGAACACCGAGTCATTGGTAATGCCGACCGAGGCTATGCGGTGCCCGTTGACACTGACAATACGGTCACCGGCCATCATGCCTACTCGTTGTGCAGGGCCGCCGGAAATAATCTCAACGACGCATACTGTGTCGTTGTAAATTTGGAATTGTATGCCCACGCCACTGAAGTAGCCCTCGAGTTCGTCCGGTCCGGCATTCTTCTCTTCCAGCGAGATGTATGCCGAGTGCGGATCCAAATTGGATAATATCGACGGCAACGAGCGCTCTATTAGGC
>CAVEDT010000289.1:0-2876 GCA_963614475.1 Roseburia faecis | reverse complement strand
GTGTCGATGATGTGCATCAGCGGCTCTATTTTTTCGCGCATGTTGTAGTACTGGTCTTTGATTTCGATGGTGCAGCAGTCGGGGAATTCGTGGTTGATTTTGCGTGCGAGGTGCTCCATCTCTTTTTTGCGGCGTTCGAAGCGGTCGCGGTCGTGGTCGCGTATGATGTATGTGAGCACGGTTTTTTCGACGGTTCCTTCCATGCCTATGAGGTGGTAGAATCCTTCGTATCCTTCGGTGTGCTCGGGGGTTTCCCAGCGGGGAAGCATGATGACAAACTGGTTGGCGATGCGCATGGAGTTTATCATTTTGTGCTTGGCGTATCCGGGGTGTACGTTGCGTCCGGTGAAGGTGACGCGGGCTACGGCTGCATTGAAGTTTTCGTATTCGAGCTCGCCTATTTCGCCGCCGTCCATGGTGTATGCCCAGTCGGCGCCGAAGAGTTTGACGTCGAATTTGTGTGCGCCTTGGCCGATTTCTTCGTCGGGGTTGAAGGCTATGCGTATTTTGCCGTGCTTGATTTCGGGGTGCTGTTGCAGGTAGTCTACGGCGGAGATGATTTCGGCGATGCCGGCTTTGTCGTCGGCGCCGAGCAGTGTATTGCCGTCGGTGACGATGAGTGCTTGCCCTTTGTAGTTGAGCAGTTCGGGGAAGTCGTTGGGTGACAGTGTGATGCCTGTATGTGTATTGAGCAGGATGTCGCCGCCGTCATAGTTTTCGACGATGCGTGGGGTGACGTTGTGTCCGCTCATATCGGGGGCTGTGTCGAGGTGCGCGATAAATCCGATGGTGGGTATGCCTTCGGCATCGGTGTTGGCGGGTAGTGTCGCCATGAGGTATCCGTTGTCGTCGAGGGTGATGTCGGCGAGTCCCATTTGGCGGAGTTCGTCGGCAAGATATTTGGCGAAAGTCATTTGCCCGGGTGTGGAGGGCGTCATGTTGGTGAGTTCGTCGCTCTGGGTGTCGTATTTGACGTACCGCAGAAATCTGTCTACTACGTTCATGGTTGTGTGTATTTGTTGTAGTGCGTTTATGGATATTGTCTTATTTTTTGTGACGACGGGTGTGTGGCGCGGTCAATACGGTGATTTCGGGGCGCCAAGCGTCTACGTCGATGTAAGTGCCGTTTATGGGAACGGTGGCGTTTTTGTCGCTGAAGATTATGGCTACGCGGTTGCCTGTCTTGCGGTCTGTTTTGTCAACGATGAGTACGTCTGCTCCGTCGATGTTGCGGTGGTGGAACGTGGGTGTTCCGCGCCACATGGCGGGGTTTTGGCGGCGCAAGTGCATGACGTCGGAGGTGTATTGCATCAGTTGGCGCTGTTGGTCGTCGAGCGGGGTGAGGTGCCCGGTGGTGCGCGAGACGTTGTCTTTTTGCCATCCGTGATTGTCGAGCGAGCGGTCACCGAATTCGTCACCGTAGTATAGTGTGATGGGGCCGTTGTATGCGGCGAGTATGGCCATGCGCGTCATTTGTTTTTCGAGATACAGCGGCTCGGCGGGATTGAGGTGGTCGGCCAGACGGTATCCGTCGTGGTTGGAGACAAATAGGTTTGGCAGTACGGTGTCGTCCTTGTATCCGCGTTGGCGCGGTGTGCTGAGTACAAATATTATATCGTCCCAGTTGTCAAGGCCTTCGCTTTCGATGTCTTGCATGGGGCCGGAGATGCGTTCTTTGCCGTCGAAGTCGAAGGCGCTGATGAGTCCGTGGTCGCTGTATACGCCGGTGTTGATGGCGTGTGCGTCACCCCAATCTTCGCCCACCATGTATGCGAGTGTGCCCCAGCGTTTGCCTTGTGCGGCGCGACGGTCAGCGAGGTCTTGTACGGCTTGGCGTATTTCGCGCCAGTAATTGTGCTCGCCTTGTACGGCCTGATATGCTTGGTCAAGACGCCATCCGTCTATGTCGTAGTTGTCTATCCACCATGTGGCTACTTCGCGGAAGTAGGGTAGTGAGGCGGGGTAGGCGACATTGCCCGATGGTATGGTGTCGCGCACGTTGGTGCTAAGTGTGCTGTCTATGGTGTATCCCGAGGGTGAGGGTGTGGTGACTCCGCCGTGGTGTCCGAAGACGCCGTCAAGGATGACATAGAGGCCGCGTGCATGGGCTTCGTCGACGAGGCGTCGCAGGTCGGCGAATGTGCCGAAATGGGGGTCTATGGCGAAGTAATCGTTGGCGAAGTATCCGGTGGCTTGGAGTTTTTCGCCGCCTTTGGCTTTGGAACTGTCGAATATGGGGGTGAGCCAGATGGCGTTGGCGCCGATGGCTGCTATATGGTCGAGGGCGGCGGTGACGCCGGCGATATTCCCGTCTTTGCGGTTGCCGTCGGGTCCCCACATGGCGGTGTATCCGGGGGCGGTGACGGTAGTATCGCGATTGAAGGATGCCACCATAACTTGGTATATGGTCAGCGATTGTTGGTCATCGTATCGGCGTGGCAGTCGTGGCCGACGTGCGGCGCTGACGGTGATGAGTGCCGTGGCCAGAATCAATGCGATGGCTGTGAGTATAGTACGAGTAGTTGTCATGGCGTGGTCATTGTGTAATGGTGGTGCCCCGTGCATCGTCGGCGATGCCGGCGGTGTCGGTGATGCGTACGCGTGCAACGCCGCGTGTCACGGCGTCGATGGCGTTTTGTATTTTTGGAATCATTCCGCCGCTGATGATGCCCTCGGCTTTGAGTACACCGAAGGATGCGGCGGTGATGGATGATATGACGCTGTTGTCGTTGTCCGGGTTGGTCAGGACTCCGGGACGTTCGAATACGTATGTCAAGGTGGTGTCGGCGCCGGTAGCGGCTATGGCTGAGGCTACTTCGGCGGCGATGGTGTCGGCATTGGTATTGAGCAGTGTCCCGTGGCCGTCGTGACTCAGC
>CAVEDT010000288.1:1942-2881 GCA_963614475.1 Roseburia faecis | reverse complement strand
CGAGACGCCTATGCTGGTGGGCTCGACTCCCGAAGGCGCGCGCGACTTCGTAGTGCCTTCGCGCATGAACCCCGGACAATTCTACGCATTGCCCCAGTCGCCCCAGACTCTCAAACAACTTTTGATGGTTTCGGGCATGGACCGCTACTTCCAGATCGTGAAGTGCTTCCGTGACGAAGACCTTCGTGCCGACCGACAGCCCGAATTCACGCAGATAGACTGCGAGATGTCCTTCGTAAGCCAGGAAGACATCATCCAAACATTCGAAGGCATGGCCAAGCACATATTTAAGGAACTCCGCGGCATCGAACTGACCGAGCCCTTCCTGCGTATGCCTTGGGCCGACGCCATGAAGTATTACGGCAGCGACAAACCTGACTTACGCTTCGGAATGCGTTTTGTCGAGGTTGACGGCATCCTCAAAGGTCATGGCTTCAGCGTCTTTGACAACGCCGCATACATCGGCGCTATCTGTGCACCCGGTGCCGCTTCGTATACGCGTAAGCAGTTGGATCAACTCACCGACTATGTACGTCGTCCGCAAATCGGTGCCAAGGGTCTCGTGTACGCACGCGTCGAAGCCGACGGCAACGTCAAGTCCTCCGTCGACAAATTCTATGACCAAGAGACCCTGCAGCAGCTCAAAGCCGCTATGAACGCCAACCCCGGCGACTTGATATTGATTATGAGCGGTGATGATGCCATGCGTACACGCAAGCAATTGTGCGAGTTGCGTCTCGAAATGGGCAACCGTCTCGGCCTGCGCGACAAAGACAAATTTGCCTGCCTTTGGGTGGTCGACTTCCCCATGTTCGAGTGGTCGGACGAGGAACAGCGACTCATGGCTATGCACCATCCCTTCACCCATCCCAAGGACGAAGATATACCCCTGCTGGATACCGACCCCGCAGCCGTACGCGCCGACGCATACGATATGGT
>CAVEDT010000288.1:0-1932 GCA_963614475.1 Roseburia faecis | reverse complement strand
GGTCAACGGTGTAGAAGTCGGTGGCGGTAGCATCCGTATACACGACAGCGCACTCCAAGCCAAGATGTTCGAAATTCTCGGCTTTACGCCCGAAAAGGCACAGGAGCAATTCGGCTTCCTGATGAATGCCTTCAAGTACGGTGCACCGCCTCACGGAGGCCTCGCCTACGGTCTCGACCGCTGGGTGTCGCTTCTGGCCGGGCTTGACAGCATCCGCGACTGCATCGCCTTCCCCAAGAACAACAGCGGCCGCGACGTGATGCTCGATGCACCCGCGGCACTCGATCAGAAGCAGCTTGACGAACTCGAGCTGCAACTTGCCCCCCGCAACGAAGCTACAGACAATAAAGATGCTTAACGCAGAGATAGTTGCCGTCATCGAAGAACTTGCACCCCGCTCGCTCCAGGAATCTTGGGACAACAGCGGGTGGCAGGTGGGCAATCCGCTGGCCGAATGTACCGGAGCGCTGCTGTGCCTTGATGTCACCCCCGAGGTGGCGCTCGAGGCACGCGACCGAGGCTGCAATCTCGTCATCAGCCATCACCCGCTGATATTCAAGGGACTGAAGCAAATCACCGGCGCCACACTACAGCAGCAGGCAATACTGCACGCCATCTCCGAGGGCATCAGCGTCTACTCGTCGCATACGGCAGTGGACAATGCTCGCGGCGGTGTCTCCTACGCTATGGCCGCCAAGCTCGGCGTTCATGTCCTCGGGACACTGGCTCCGCGCGTGCCTGCGACGTGGCAGCAGCTCAATGTCATCGTGCCGCGTGACAAGGCCTCGGACCTGCGCGAGGCGCTGATTGACATAGGCGCCGGCGCTACGGCCGACCCGCGCTACGACAGCTGCACCTTCACCATTGGAGGCCGCGGCAGTTTCCGAGCCCTTGACGGGGCGTCTCCCGCCGTGGGCGACATCGATGCGCTCGAAGACGACACGGACGAGGTGCTGCTACAAATGCCGGTACCCGTGCGGTTGATTTCGAAAGTCCGCGCCACCATAGCCCAAGTACACCCCTACGAAAGCCCGGCCTACCACTTCGTGGCACCCGCCGATGCCGACCATGACGCCGGATGCGGCGTGTACGGCACGGTAGAGACACGTCTCGAGGCCCGAGACTTTGCCGCACTGGCCAAGTCATCCTTTGCCTGCGAACGTGTAAAAATTTCGCGCTACGGCCTCGACGATAGCAATATACGTATATCGCGCGTAGCATTGTGCGGCGGCAGCGGCGGCGAGTTCATCCCCGCAGCTATAGCCGCCGGCGCGCAGGCATACGTCACCGCCGATATTCGCTACCACGACTTCGTGGACTATGGCGACAAAATACTGCTCATAGACGCCGGTCACCACGAGACCGAACTATGCACAAAAGATATATTTTATAACGCAATAAGCCAAAAATTCCCTACCTTTGCACTATACAAATCATCGGTAGAAAAAAATCCAGTAAAATACATATAGACAATGGCAAACGACACCAAAAAAGAAGCCGCCGCAAATACTGTCGAACAGCGCCTCAAATCGCTGTATCAGCTGCAGACCGTTCTGAGCGAAATCGACCGCATTAAGACCATCCGCGGCGAACTACCTCTCGAAGTCAAGGACCTCGAAGACAGTATCGCAGGCCTCAACACCCGCATCGACAATTACACTGCCGAGATTGCCGAGCTCAAGCGCAACCTTAGCGCCGAAAAAGCCAAGATAGAAAATTGCGAAGCGCTCATCGCCCGCTATCAAGACCAAATCAACAACGTGCGCAACAACCGCGAATTTGATTTGCTGACCAAGGAGATAGACTTCCAAAACCTCGAGATCGAACTCGCCGACAAACACATCAACGAGTACTCGCGCCAGATCGAAAACAAAAATGCCGACATCGCCGCTACACGCGAAAGTCTGGCCGACAACGAGCATATACTTACCG
>CAVEDT010000287.1:1513-2894 GCA_963614475.1 Roseburia faecis | reverse complement strand
GAGTTTTTCTCCGTCAATATGGTCGCCGAAGGCCTTGACCATCACGAAAGAGGCACTCAGATTCCATCGTTCATTGAGCTTGTAGCGGACACCGAAGCCCATCGGCAGCGTAGGTGCCCATGCCGTATAGCCGTCGCAACGAGCCATACACAGGCCCACTCCGAGGGTCAGATACGGTGTCCAACGCTTCAGTTTTTTATAGGTCTCGCCTATGCCATAGCTGAAGAAATTGAACTCGACATTGCCTTCAAGGTCGTAGACTTGGCTTTTGAAGGAATACGTGGCTCCTTCTGGCAGCACATTGTCCATACCGGAGGTATCGCCACTCAGTGTTTGTATTCCCACGCGACCGCCGAAATTCCAACGGCTGTCATATTGATAGGCAAAAAGCCCCGAAGCCGTAAAACCCGGATGCTTAAGCAAATTGGTGGAGGCGTCGCCCAGATATCCGCTCATACCGACTGAAAGACCGGCGCTGAATTTGTAAGGCGTCTCCTGGGCATGTATCGAGGCTGTGGACAGGCATACAACGACAATGGCCGAGCACAATGCTCGGCTCCACCGCCACGGGCGGCATAATGATTTGTATTGCCGTGTCTCCACTGTCATTTATTGCAGCGGTTTGAATGTAAAGCGCATTATCGTGCCACGCCATACGGTATTATACAAGTTGCCGTAAGCGCTCTTGCCCCCGAATATATATATGTAGGGGCATTCCCAGGTGCTGACAGGCTTGACCGCCATAGGCGAAGCCTCGCGCGATACCATCGGAACGAGTATGGACGATACAGCCGGAGTGGCAAGGGCTCGCCAGTTCAAGGCGTTGGCCGAAGCGGCGCTCATAGTCGATGAGTACACAAAACCACGAGCATCGTAGCGCAGCGGCAATGTCTTTTTGTCTATCTGTTGCAATTGGTCGGCCTTGTCCCAATGTATTCCGAAGTCGTGCGACACAAATACCGTGTCATTGAGTGTTCCGTCGGAGCGGCGTCCCATCATGGCCAGCAGTACTGACTGCTTGTCTATGAGCCATGTAGTGGTGTCCACTGCGGTCACGAAATACGGTACAACTACCGGGTCTTCGATGCCGTAGCGTAAAGGACGGCGACTGAGCTTGGCCCAGGACTGTCCGTCATAGCCCCAAGTGTCAGCACTGAGTTTTCCGTCGGCACGACGACCGCCGGTCAGCAGCACCAAGGGCGTGGAAGCCCAATCGTATGTGTAATTGATGGCCTGCGAAGCGCCGCGCACCGGAAATCCGTCTTCCAATTGCGTATTGGGGCGTCCGTCGGCCGGATAGTATGCATGGTAGTATTTGCCGCCATCGTGTACGCAGCCCATAAGGACTTTGCCGTAATTGCCGTAAATATTGAGCCAACGT
>CAVEDT010000287.1:0-1503 GCA_963614475.1 Roseburia faecis | reverse complement strand
CGCCAAGAGGCGCCATCTGCACTGGTGTAAAGATTGCCTTCTTCATCAAGGACATAGAGGGCGTCATCGGTGGCACTGAAGCTGCTAATTACAGGCTTGAATGCGAAGTTGGGAATAATGTACTGCCATGCGTCCGCCGGATTGACAGCCTTAGCCAAGCAATATTCTCCCTGGTATTCGGTGAGGCAGTATATGGCCGAGGCAGTAGCAGCGGCATTGCCGTCATTGGGCACGGTATAGCGCGAAGGCAGGCTACCCACTTCGGCGCGTGTCCATACCAGTGAGTCACATTTGACCGCATGGACATTGATTTTGATTGTATACGAGCGCTCGAAACTTCCGTCCACAGATACCAGGCGCAGACGTACCGGACCATTGCTGAAGTCCACGGTATCACCCGTATGCTTGATGTAATCTATGACCGTATCGGTGGTGCCGGGACGTGGGACATGCAACTCGGCCACGGAAGCGCCGCCGGTCGTAATCATCGGGCGAAGCTTGTTAATCGGGGTGCCGTAAGGCAGTGAGTCTGCATTGTATATCAACGCATTGGCCAAGTCTATAGAAAAGTATACCGAATCCAAGTTGGGCAAAATCTTGGAATCTTCGTAGAGCTTGAAATCAGTAACGGTGGCCGAGGAATATGCCGGAGTGTCGGGATTATCATCAGCCTTGCTGTTGCAGGCGGCGATGCCGACGGCAGCGGCTGCAAGCAGTATGTAGTGCAGTGGTTTGTGCATACGTGGTGTTCTTTTATTTTCTAACTTGCAAAGTTATCATTTTACGCCCACATTCACAACCTTATGACGGCAAAACAGCACGTCGAGAGCCGTTTTTATAGGTTTTTAACGCGCGTTCAAGCTAACGATTGCTTTGTGTATGCCATAGAATACGATTGGCGCCATAGTCCCGTACCGTCGTAGGTTCGCTTTCGAGATGCGGTGCCCGTGCACCGCCGTTTTTACTCAAAACAACGTCCGTGGCAATCTCAACACGAGCCGCGTCCCATATTCCACTCGCAATAAAAGACGTGAGCACACTTGCCCCACCCTCTACCAAAAGCGATGTAATGCCTTCGCTGTACAATCGCGCCAACAATTCGCTTACCGAAGCGTCACGACACACCTCGATAGGTTCGGTCGTACACGACAGTTCGGCCTCTCCTAAGCGTCCGGAGCGGTCCCACACCAGAGGCTTCGGATTGCGGCCTTCCCATAGGCGTACATCCAGACGCGGACGATCCGAAAGCATTGTACCACTGCCTACAAGGATGGCATCGTGCAGGGCACGTTGGCGATGCATCAGCACCGAAGTCAGCGGTATGGACAACCGTATAGGGCCTCCGACGGCCGAGCCTATATATCCATCGGCGCTTTGCGCCCATTTGAGCGTTACATACGGACGGCCATTCTCGTGAGCGGCAAAAAAATGCGCATTAAAGGCACGACATTCCGCTTCAAGCACTCCCGAACGGACTTCGATGCCGGCATCGCGCAGCATGGC
>CAVEDT010000286.1:0-2896 GCA_963614475.1 Roseburia faecis | reverse complement strand
GCTACATACCGCTACTTCAAGGACATCGAAGCTGCCAACCTCGATCCCGCTACCCAGCTCTAAGACCGCACGGCGCCTTAGGCGCTCAAGCTAAGCATACAAAAAGGCATCCCGCTATCATCGGCGGGATGCCTTTTTTATTCCTTAGAGCCTAAATGTTACGCGGACGACTGCTTCCTATCCGGCGCAATACATTGCTCCGCTACGGATACGGCATTCTAACCGGCCGCATTCCGGCATTGTATCAATTGATTTTCAGCTTCTGGCCGGGGCGTATTTTGGCCGAAGCCTTGATGCCGTTGGCGCGGCACAGACGTGCAACGGTGGTGTGGTTACGCGCGGCAATCTTGCCCAGCGAATCACCTTTCTTGACAGTGACCGAACGTGCCGATGTTCCGGACGAACGTTTGGCGCGCGCCGGGGTCGATGCTTGGTCGCGATTGGCGCTACGCATAGCGTTGTACGTACGGGCATACTCGGCATTGGCTGCGGGCGAGAAATTGCGTGCATTTTGATACGTATTCTTATTGAACACGTACGTATCCGTATGCGTGGTTTGGTTGGCAAAGTCAAAGATACCGGCAGGGTTGATGGCGTAACCCATATAACGGGTTTCGAAATGCAAGTGTGGGCCGGTGGAACGACCGGTGTTGCCGCCCAAGGCTATGGGGTCGCCGGCGTGTACATACTGCTCGGGCTTGACAAGGAAACGCGACAAGTGGCCGTATACGGTCTCCAGGTCGTTGGTATGGCGTATCACGACATAATAGCCGTAGCCACTGCGTTCGTAGTTGGTGATACGGACACGTCCGTCAAAGGCTGCATATATGGTATCGCGCATGTGGATGCCTATATCTATGCCCTTGTGCATACGACGGAAGCGGCGACGGTAGCCGTAAGGCGAGGTGATGGGGCCGCTGTGAGGCATACAGTAATTGGAGACATCGATGACGGCCGTCTGCGGCACGTGCATATTGGCATAACAGTTGACGCGATTCGAGTTCCAGCCTTCTTCGTAGATATCACCCTCGGGCTCGTCCTCGGTGCTGAAATTGAGGTAGTCGATGGTGGGATTTATCGAGATAGAGTGAGTGGCCGAGGCCTGATTGGCCAGCAGGTCGGAAGTCTGCTTGGTATGCTGACCCGGCAGCCGGTATGTCTGCGCCGAAGCCACCGCGGCTGTACCGAGGGCAAGGGCGACAAGCGTCATAATGCGTGCTATGCTGTTCATTGGTCTGTATATATCCGCCGTGGCTGCGGAGCGCCGGTCGGTGCGCTGACAAAGAGAGACGTCCGCGGACGGATGCAAGTATGTGTAGTTAGATGATGCGATGGACGCCCGGGGTTGGGATCGGCTGCCTCAGCAGACCGTAGGCCTCGACGCCGGAGGAAACGTGGCGCAACCGCCGCTGCGGTCAACGCGGGAGAGAACGGCGCGGCTGTCAATCTGCCTGCCGTGAGGGACTCTAACGCCCCCTGCGTAATAGCCAATCACCTCATGCCATCTCGTCGGCAGCATAAATGCTGCCGAGGACGGCGGGAGAGTACTCGAAGATTTCGTCATCGCGGAAGAACCGCTTAATCTCGATGACTGCATTCTCCGGGGTGTCGCTGGCGTGGATGATATTTTCCTGGCCGGACATACCCATATCGCCGCGGATGGTGCCGGGAGCGGCAGCGCGACAATTGGTGGCACCGGTCATGGCTCGCACGCACGACACCACATCCTTACCTTCGAGGCACATCACGATGACGGGCGTAGCCATCATCGAACGCACCAATGTCGGGAAAAACGGGCGGTCAACAAGGTGTGCATAGTGCTCGCGCAGTATCGCCTCGTCCAATTGCATCATCTTGATGCCGGCTATTACAAGTCCTTTACGAAGAAAACGGTCGAGAATTTGGCCGCTGAGTCCGCGCTGTATTGCCGACGGCTTTAGGATGATGAGAGTCTTTTCCATACGTGGATTTCGATGTTGAAGATGTGGTTTTTGGTGGTCAGTTGTTAGAGGGTGTTAACGATTTTCATCGTGACATCCCAAAGGTAAACATTTTTCGCGAAACAGCGGCATTTTGTCCGAGATTTTTTCCGAAGCAATCCTTTCGGGCGCCCGAATACCTCTTGCAGCTTTTTATGTATCAAGCCCTTGTGTAAAAACATGTTTTACAACATATTTTTGTCCGATGCCACTTTCTCCGCCTGTTTTCAATCAAAATCTATGTTCGCGAATGTGAATTTTTGTAATCTTCCTCGGGTCACGGCCACCGGCTATTGGATGGTAATAATGGGAATAATAGATGAGAATAATAGGAATAACAAGAATAATGAGAACGATGCATTATTCCCACAGTTCCCATTGTTCCCATTATTCCCACAGTTCCCATAAAAATCGTTTGCGCACCACAATGCCGCCGTTAGAAAAAATTTTATTACCTTTGCGGTGCAGACCGACTTGAAGCCCCGGTCGGGGTGAGCGGGTTGGGCTAATGCGACTGTCGCGGAGAGCCGCGCAGTACATATTATCAAATACAAAAGCGTATATCGACGCTTTGTTCTTGGCTTCCTCAGAACTTCGCAACTTCTATACAGTATAGTCAAGGGCACTGCAACGGTAGACGCCCTGGTATGCACCGATGGTGTATGCTGCCGTGTCCGCGACGGGCATGGCGGTCTATACATCCGTCCTCATACTTGCGTGGGCTTCTATGGTTGCTTGTCTCTACTATACTGGGCATGCGAAGGCCTTGAGGAACGGAGACAGGCAACGATAACTGAAATCCACGCATTTTTTTGTTTCATACCATCCCGAAGCCAGGGATTTCGGCCACGGGAGCGTGAGGACGCATTTACCTAACAACAATCTATGCCACGCTCTAAATTCGCTTTGGGCAAAGC
>CAVEDT010000285.1:0-2902 GCA_963614475.1 Roseburia faecis | reverse complement strand
TTATTTGTAACGTGCCCAGCGGAGCATTTGGCCTATTGACGGTTTCTTGCCGTACATGAAGATACCTACGCGGTATATCTTGGCGGCAAGCCATATCATGGCAATTGTGGAGATGTAGAGTATGACCAGCGAGATGATACACTGCGAGGCATCGATGCCGAAGGGCAGTCGAGCCATCATTACCATCGGCGAGGTAAAAGGTACCATAGACATTGTAACGGCCATTCCCGAGTTGGGATCGGAGACAACGCTCATGCTGAATACGAGACCGAGGATAATGGGAACGATGGCTAGGGATTGAAGCTGTGAGGCGTCTTGAATATTATCCACTGCCGAGCCTATGGCGGCATAGATGGCCGAGTAGAAGAGGTATCCACCGATAAGGAATAAAGCCAGATATGTAAACAGTGAGATAATAAATCCGGTATTGCCGAGCATATTTATGGCGTTGAGCAGGTCGATGTCGTTCGAGGAGTTGAGAAGCGAGGCCGTCAGCGAGGGCATGGCAAAAGTTGTAAAGGACGAAATGAGGACAAACCAGATTGCAATCTGGGTGAGTGCTACGGCTCCTATGCCGAGGATTTTGCCAAGCATGAGAGATGTGGGCTTGACGCACGATACAACCACCTCAAGGACACGGTTGGTCTTTTCTTCGATGATGGATGTCATAACCATTTGGCCGTAGAGCATGATGAACATATAAAGCATCAGAGACATAACCATACCCACCAGGTAGGATGTCACCGAGGATGTGCTTTGTTCTTCTTCGGTGTCTATGCGCGTGGTGTCTAAGGCAATGTTCGGCTCGATTTGTTCGAGATATTTTTCTATTTCGGGAACTTGAGTCCGTATGTCTTCTATGCGTATTGAGCGTACGGCTTGTGTAACGGCTTGCGAAATAGCACTTTCGGTTTGCATGGCAGCGGCACCGCGTGTGTACAGGTGTATGTGCGACGGGTCGGCTACAACGTCTTGCCCCAAATCGAGTACGGCATCATAGCGTTGGTCTGCTTTGGCCGAGTCCACAGACAGGTCCGTGGGTACGAAGGTGATGGCACTCGTTTTATCCGTGGAAGCGGCAAGCAGTTGCGACACTTGGCATTGAGGGTCGATAACGGCTATGACTTTTTCTTCGGGACCGGAAAATGCGGCCACGAGGGCGGGTGCTGCCATAAGACCGAGCATCAGCACCGGCATCAGTATGGTGGATATTATGAAGCTTTTGCGGCGCACTCGCTGTAAGTATTCGCGCGCAATGACTATGGATAGATTGGACATTATATTATATTAATGTGGGATGACGAAATTTATGGAATACTTGTACTTATGTATTTTGATTACGGTATACCCTTATCAGTTCGGAGTGTTCTGCGAAGCCTTGACGGCTGAAATGAATATATCATCCATAGAGGGCATATATGTACCCAAGGCACGTATGGACACAGCCGGATTGACGGCGGCGATGACGGCGGTACGAATGTCGTCTGTGTCCACACCTGTGACAATGGCGCGAGCATCGGCACCGTTGAGACGTGCCGCTTCGATGCCTTGTCCGTTGCTTCCCAGATGTACGCCGTCGATGGTATCGATGACGCGTTGCAAAGTATCACCTTCGCCGTCGTAATCGATGTATAGGCGACCGCCGCCGTATTCACGACGTATAGTGTTGACCTCGCCGTCGAGGATGACGCGCGAGCGGTTGATAAGTGTGATGTCATCGCAAATCTCTTCTACGCTGGACATATTGTGTGTCGAGAATATGACTGTAGCGCCTTGGTCGCGCAGACGCAGTATCTCGCGGCGTAGGATGTCGGCATTTATTGGATCGAAACCGCTGAAGGGTTCGTCGAAAATCAGTAGGGTGGGGCGGTGAAGTACGGTGATGACAAATTGCACTTTCTGCGCCATGCCTTTGCTGAGTTCCTCAACTTTTTTGTCGTACCAGGAGGTGATGTCCAGTCTTTCGAACCATTCGTTGACGGCGGTGCGGGCATCGTTACGGCTCATGCCTTTGAGTCTGGCAAAGAATATGGCCTGCTCTCCGACTTTCATTTTTTTATATAGTCCGCGTTCTTCGGGCAGATAGCCTATGCGAGAAACATCGGTAGCCGTGAGCCGGTGTCCGTCCAGAAGGACTTCGCCGCTATCCGGGGCGGTGATATGGTTGATGATGCGTATCAGTGTGGTTTTCCCGGCGCCGTTGGGCCCGAGCAGTCCGTGGACCTTGCCTTGAGCGGCGTGCATGGAAACATTATCCAACGCAAGGTGTCCGGTGTAGTTTTTTGTGATATTGTTAGCTTCGAGCAGATACATATTGCTTGTTTATATTTTTTTATTGTTAGACGCAGCGTCTTGTTATTAGTTACGCGTTTAACCTAATTTAACGCACGCGCGGCTTCTTCTTGGACTTTGTGCGGAAATATACGTGTTTTTAAGCGCTTCGTTGCCGGGGAGGGCTAACGCGTTGCTTGACGTATAACGCTGTATATAGTGTTCGATTATATATATCGGTTTAGAATGGGAATAGTAGCGGCAATAGCAGGATCATGGCGATGCCCACAATAATTTGGAGCGGTAACCCGACGCGCACGTAGTCCATGAAGGTGTATCCTCCGGCCTTCATGACCAGCGCGTTTGGCGGAGTGGAGAAAGGTGAAGCAAAGCACATGCTGGCGCCCAAAGTGACAGCAAAGAGATATGGATATGGACTGGTGGCTGTCTGTGTGGCGGCGGCTATAGCTATCGGAGCCATGAGCACGGCGGTGGCGGTGTTGCTGATGAACATCGTAAGTATTGACGTGGCAACGTATAGCCCGGCAAGCATAGCCGTAGGACCTGCCGAACCGAGACTATCGGCCAGTGTTTGGGAAACAGCGGCCGATACCCCGGTCTTCTGTAGGGC
>CAVEDT010000284.1:0-2915 GCA_963614475.1 Roseburia faecis | reverse complement strand
AGCATATACTTACCGAGAAAAAGGCCGAACTGTCCGAGATTGTCTCCGAGACACGTCAGGAAGAAGACGCTCTGCGTGACAAGGCCAAAGCACTCGAGCCCCAGATAGACGAGCGCACACTTGCAGCTTTCAAGCGTATCCGCAAGAATGCTCGCAACGGCCTCGGTATCGTGTACATCCAGCGCAACGCTTGCGGCGGCTGCTTCAACCGCATCCCGCCTCAAAAGCAAATGGAAATTCGCATGCACAAGAAAGTCATCGTCTGCGAGTACTGCGGTCGCATCATGATCGACCCCGCGCTGGCCGGCGTACCCGACACCAACAGCGAGACCAACGACACCCCTGCAAACAAAGAATAGCAAGATAAACAACCATATATTCCAACAACTAAAATAGACTATATAACCATGGACATTTCCCACATCGAACACATCGGCATCGCCGTTCCGTCGCTTGACGAAGCTATTCCCTTCTACGAGAACATCTTAGGTTTCAAGTGCTTCGCTATCGAAGAAGTACCCGATCAGAAAGTTCGCACAGCTTTCTTCCGCGTAGGTCAGACCAAACTCGAGCTTCTCGAAGGAACTGCCGAAGACAGCGCCATCAGCAAGTTTATCGCCAACAACGGCGGCCGTGGCGGCATCCAGCATATCGCCTTTGCAGTCGAGAGCGGTGTACAGGCAGCGCTTGACGAAGTTCAGGAAAAAGGCGCACGCGTCATCGATAAAGCTCCCCGTAAAGGCGCCGAAGGTCTCAATATCGCCTTCCTGCACCCCAAGAGCACCGTGGGCACGCTGGTCGAATTGTGCGAAGACCCCAAGAAAAAATAATGGCGAGAGCCGACAATACACCCCATAACGTAATTCATTACAGATATGAGTAGCCAACTCCAAAAGGTGCAAGAGCTTATCGAGCTACGCGCCGAAGCACGCCTCGGTGGCGGCCAAAAACAGATAGACAAACAGCACGAACGCGGCAAATACACCGCCCGCGAGCGCATCGCACAACTTCTTGACGAAGGTTCGTTCGAAGAACTCGATATGTTCGTGCGCCATCGTTGCACCAACTTCGGTCAGGAAAAGAAATCCTTCCTGGGCGACGGCGTGGTGACCGGTTACGGTACCATCGACGGCCGCTTGGTATACGTCTTTGCACAAGACTTCACCGTTTTCGGCGGCTCGCTGTCCGAGACTATGGCCCTGAAGATTTGCAAAATCATGGATATGGCCATGAAGATGGGTGCCCCCGTTATCGGTCTTAACGACTCGGGTGGTGCACGTATTCAGGAAGGCATCAACGCCCTGGCCGGATACGCCGAAATCTTCCAGCGCAATATCATGGCCTCCGGCGTCATCCCCCAAATCAGCGCCATCCTCGGCCCCTGCGCCGGCGGTGCCGTATACTCGCCCGCACTTACCGACTTCACCATTATGGCCAAGGGCATTTCGTACATGTTCCTCACCGGTCCCAAGGTGGTGAAGACCGTCACCGGCGAAGATGTTTCGCAAGAAGACCTCGGCGGCGCCACCGTACACTCTCAGAAGAGCGGTGTATGTCACTTTGCAGCTGAAGACGGCGAAGATGCTATCCGCATCATCCGCAAACTCTTCGCCTACATCCCCCAAAACAACCTCGAAGAGGCTCCCCTGGTGGAATGCAACGATCCCATCGACCGTCTCGAAGACAGCCTCAACGAAATCATACCCGACAGCGCCAACCGTCCGTACGATATGTACGAAGTCATCGGCGCCATCGTCGACAACGGCGAATTCCTCGAAGTACAGCGCGACTATGCCAAGAATATCATCGTCGGCTTCGCTCGCTTCAACGGCCAGAGCGTCGGCATCGTGGCCAACCAGCCCAAGTACCTCGCCGGTGTGCTCGACTGCAACGCTTCGCGCAAGGGCGCACGCTTCGTACGCTTCTGCGACGCCTTCAATATTCCTTTGGTGACATTGGTAGACGTTCCCGGATTCCTCCCCGGTACAGGTCAGGAATACAATGCCGTCATCCTGCACGGCGCCAAGCTGCTCTACGCCTATGGCGAAGCCACCGTGCCCAAGGTTACCGTTACCCTGCGTAAGAGCTACGGCGGCAGCCACATCGTGATGTCCTGCAAGCAGCTCCGCGGTGATATGAACTACGCTTGGCCTACAGCCGAAATCGCCGTTATGGGCGGTGCCGGAGCCGTAGAAGTCCTCTACGCCAAGGAAGCCAAGGCAGCCGAAGATCCCAAAGCCGTACTCGCCGAGAAGGAAGCAGAATACAACAAACTGTTCTGCAACCCCTACAATGCCGCCAAGTACGGATACATCGACGACGTTATCGAGCCGCGCAACACTCGCTTCCGCGTCATCCGCGCACTCCAGCAACTTGCCACCAAGAAAGTCGTCAATCCCGCCAAGAAACACGGCAACATTCCTCTATAACACACCACGACAATACAGAAGACAACGCACATGAAACGTTCGATAACACTGTTGGTGGCCGTGCTGGTAGCCGCAATGACCGTGGCGACACAGGCTCAGGGTCGCAAGTCCTTGCGCATCAACGAGGTTATGGTCGTCAACGATTCCTCCTCCATCGTAGACGATTACGGCAAATACCATGCTTGGATAGAGCTGTTCAACGCCAACTTCTCGCCGCTGGAAATCGCCAGCATGTACCTCACCAACGACAAAAACAATCCCACCAAATACGCCATACCCTTAGGGGATGTCAATACACGCATTCCCAAACGCCAGCATGTCGTATTTTGGGCTGACAACAATCCTAATAAGGGAACCTTCCATACAAGTTTTACGCTTGACTCCGGAAAGGACAACTGGATAGGACTGTATGACAGCGACCGCAAAACCCTCATTGATTCGGTGACCGTTCCCGCCGGCCTTTTGGCCGGACAGTCGTATGCCCGT
>CAVEDT010000283.1:0-2916 GCA_963614475.1 Roseburia faecis | reverse complement strand
CATTATACCACCAGACTTGCGGACGAAGGCTGTGGTCTCAAGGGTCAGATACAGCGCGTAGCCGCTGACAAGATACACGCTCAAGGCCTTGAAAGTACACCTTACGACCAAGTATGTTTTGTCGGCATTGATGGCTCCACAGCCGCCATACAAGAGATTTTCAAGATTCTACGCGACCGCAACAAAGCGCTATTCTTCTGGGACACCGTAGAATGTCTTCCGAAGCAAGCACGTGACGCGGACAATACCACACTGCGACGTCTGCGCACTCTCGTGTCCGAATATCCTATGCCCGAAGGTTTCGAACGCATCAAAGAATGGCAGATACCCGAAATCAATATACTCGGCGTGCCATCCAAGACGATGCAGGCCAAATACGTGGGCAATGTCTTGGACGACCTGTACAAACAGCGCGACGGACGCCGTCGTGTACTCAACCGCCGCGCCGACAATACAGCCGTGGTCATGCCTGACAGCGCCCTGCTCACCCCGTTGATGTATTCCATAAATCCGGACATACGGCCTCTCAACGTCACTATGGGTCTTCCGTGCCGACAGACGCCCTTCGCCTCACTGATACGCCGCATCGTGTCTATGCACCTCAACGCTCGTATGCGCAACAACACATGGACATTTTACCGCGGCGACATCGAAGCGCTGACTTACAACTACTATGCACAACTCATTTCGCCCAAGGACTGCATAGCTCTGCGCGATATGCTTAAAGATCGTCAGTTCACCTATACATCTGGAAAACTGAAGAGTACAGCGCCGCAACTTGCGCC
Source organism: Roseburia faecis (assembly GCA_963614475.1). Classification (GTDB taxonomy): domain Bacteria; phylum Bacteroidota; class Bacteroidia; order Bacteroidales; family Muribaculaceae; genus CAG-873. Next base: position 2,131 of record CAVEDT010000283.1, on the reverse strand, counting down.
CATATTCGAGGAAGTGAACGACGACCGCGATATGTCGCAAGTCGAAAAATACTTCACTAACGTCCTCGACACCATTACGCTGCAACTGGCTCGCGCTCGCGCGGCACAAGTCACAGCAGAGGCCGTCCAAACTGACGACGCCACAGCATCTACACCGAACGGTATCGCTGCAAACGTCTCGGCTCAAATTGGGATGGAAGACACTGAGGACGATCAGCAAGACGGTATCGGCGTATCTTCGTATGAGTTGCGTATACTTCAAGCATACCGCGATGCTATGCATTCCGTCTTCGAGATGGCTCGTCGATACAAAATCGAGCCGGGAGAAAGGAGCTACTTTATCATGGTGGAACGCATCTTCGGCGTACTCAATCTCAACTTCAGCGGAACTCCTCTAAGCGGCATTCAAATCATGGGCGTACTTGAGACCCGTGACCTCGATTTCGACAACGTTATTGTTATGTCCGCCAACGAGCGCGTATTCCCGCGTCGCCATCTGCTACGATCCATCATTCCGCCCAACCTCCGCGCCGGATACGGGTTGCCCACGGCGGCTGATGTCGAAAGTCAATACGGATACTTCCTCTTCCGCCTACTCAACTGCGCCCGTCGTGCATACTTCGTATACGACTCTCGTGTAGGTCAAGCCGGCTCAGGCGAAATCACCCGATACTTACTGCAACTATGTCTCGTCCTGCCCAAGGACAAAGTGCGCCATAGACAACTGCGCCCCGAGCTGCAAATGACTCAGCCCCGCAAGGTCGAAATGCCCAAGGACGACTTTGTGCGCTCGCGCTTGAAGGTATTCAACAGCGACCCTGCACACGGAGGTAAGTATTTATCGCCCTCGGCGCTCAAGCACTATCTGGCTTGCCCTTTGATGTTCTTCTTGGGTAGCATCTGCGGCTATAAAGATGACGATGAGGTGACGCCTTATATCTCGGCTTCGACTTACGGCACCATCGTACACGCTGTGTTGCAAGACATTTTCGAAGCGCGCAAAGATATTATCATCACTAAGGCCGTTATCGACGATATACTTAAAGAGAAAACCCATGACGAAATCAAGAATCTTGTATCCACCAAAATAAATCAGATATACTACAACAATCGCTACGACAAAGGCGGATACAAGGCTATGCCCGGTGAGGGACAACTTATGTCCGATTTTATCACAATGCTTATCAAACGGCAGCTCGAAAAGGAACGCACCAAGACGCCATTCGTGTTCAAGGCCGCAGAGTTCGAATTCCAATACAGATGGAATATCAGTAATGACACCGCGTTGAATTTTAAGGGTATAATCGATCGTATAGATCTAATAAACAATCCGAGCGATGAGCGTCCGGATGACTGCATAGAGCGCTACGACAAACTCCGTTTCATTGACTACAAAACCGGAAATGATCAACGCAACGCGACAAGCATCGCACATCTATTCAATAGCGACCCTCAAAAACGCAACGATGCCATATTCCAGCTGCTGACATACGCTCACGCCTTCGAATGTATGGTAAGAGATAATCCCGCCGATGCATTGGTCAATAAGAATGTACATTTTGCAGACAACGCCGAATTCGATTGGATACGTCGGGCAGAGCCGTCAGAGCGCGGCATCAAGCCCGAAATATACCTCATCCGAAAGTCTTTCACCGACGACCTTGACCCGGATGTGGACCAAATTAAGGTGGGTGGCCGAAAAGCTAATCCGCTGCAATCGCATCAGCAAGACGACGTAGCAGCGTTTATGGAAAAGTTCGAGGAAATTATCTGCAAAATTTTTGATGACCATACACCTTTTACACAAACCGAGAATCAGAGCAACTGCGCCTACTGCGCATTCCTGAAATTATGCGATCGTAAGGTCAAATCCATGTGATAATGGCCGGAATATACGTACACATACCATTTTGCCACAGCAAATGCGCCTACTGTGATTTCTACTCAATGCCGCACGCACGCGCTGCCGAGGAATACGTACAAGCATTGGCCGTCGAATGGCAACGGCGCCGTCACGAGGTACATGAGCCTATTGAAACGATATATATCGGCGGTGGAACACCTTCGATACTTGCACCGGCGCAATTGCGATGCATCATTGAGGCTCTCCCGGCACAAGGATTGCGCGAAT
>CAVEDT010000282.1:0-2927 GCA_963614475.1 Roseburia faecis | reverse complement strand
CTGTATCTAATCCGACGGCCGTGGTCAACTCTCGGCGACGTATTGGACTTGAAGATCTTTATCGGGCTTATCTTGCCATTGATATCGCCGATTTGACTACAACTAATGTGCGTCGGTATGTCAAGACCGGTGCTGCAGAGGCTACGGCTTTATTAAATACCGTATTCGGGTATGACGCTCTTGAAGATGCTATAGGTAAGGCTGTTAAAAATATGTCAGTAGACAAAAAGTTGGAACTGATGACGTTAATGCCTTATGGTGTCGGCTTATCCGTAGAATACGGGCTTGATGGCCATATCAGGGTGGCGTATGCCTTGGGCTTGGGTAGCTTGCGTAAATGCTCCAAAATGGACATTAAAGAACTCCGGGATGCCATATGCGAGCACATAATCGGAGAACCGCAAAAGTTTTTAAAACAGTTGCCATTGGTAGATCTGGAAGCCCTGAAAGTATTCAGCATATCCGGCAATATAATGTATGGAGATACGCCGCTACCGCTTATGCTTACGGGTATAGGTATGGTTTCGTCATTGTCAATCGATGATGAACGTGATAAACATGATAAACTTGATGATGACGATTCCTATATTTTGTGTGCCAATAAACAGTTTATGGATGCTGTCAGCCCCTATATAGACGAAGCCATAGCCGAGAAAAAAGCCACTAAAGCGCCCATCATAGAACAGGCTTTTCGTGGAATACTCAATCTTTACGGCGCTATCGAGAAAGATAAGGCCCTTGATATGCTTATTGCAACACTGCCGCAGATGGATAAAACAATTACGGAAAAAAGCATCAGGGCTTTTTGGAAAGACTCCATGCTTGTGCGCTTTTGCTCGGATAAAGAGTCCGAAGGACGCATACTTGTATGGATCGGAGAGTGCGATCCGGCTATAGCAATGGAAAAAGATTCAAAACTACCAATGTCGTGGCCCAAGAATGCCGAGAAGCTGTTGGCTTTCGGTAACTATCCGTATCTGATTCCCTATAACAAAGAGCAGAAGGTGTTCTATCGCTTTCTGGAAAAACGGGTGGGGGCATTAGAGGCTTCCTGCTTGTACACAACTGCTTTTTACAATCTACAAGATAGTGACCTGCAAACTAATAAAAACGTATTGAGAGATTTGATAGAGATAGTGTCTCAAAAGTCGAAGATCAAGAAAGAGTTCACGAACAAAGATCTGAAGATATTTACAGATGCTACAAATAATTTTCCGCGTTTATTCTTAAAAGGTCATTCGCCCAAAGAAGTGTTTGAAATAGAGACAGCAAAATGATGCAGGGATGAGTTGAAGGACAATGCCTGGATTAACGGCGTTCATATCCGAAAAAGCCGATGATCTCCACCTATCGGTAATGCATCCCCGCCGGTCGTTTTGCTCTTGATATTGCGTTTTTTGACGAATGTCTGTACAGAGACAGCAAGTTATGTTTTCGTCCGTTAGTTCTTGACCGCTTGATCTATACTGGTGAGTATAACTCATGCGACTAAGTCTATGTGCGTTTTAATACCCGAGTCCGTTATATCAGCTTTGTAAGTGTGTCGCTTCGTCTTTTAATAATCTTTAACAGAAAAATGTACAAATAAAAGGTGTTTTGAGTGCAACACATCAAAATAATGGCTAAATTTGCCGTGGTGAACATTGACTTTGATTGACATTTGACACTTCGGGAATGAGCACTGTGGCAATATGGGAGCTACATGCCGACCCGTATATCAAAAAGCAAGTCAATAGGCGGTGCGTACGCCGCCGATACCCATAAAGAGAGACTTTTAATAGACAAAACAACATATTACCTATTTACCTAAACCAGTATTTAGTTATGGATATTAATAAAATCATGCTTGACCTGGAAGCTAAGCACCCGGGCGAGAAAGAGTATCTCCAGGCAGTGAAGGAAGTCCTCATGTCTGTCGAAGAGGTCTACAACCAGCACCCCGAATTCGAACGCAACAAAATCGTAGAGCGCATGGTCGAGCCTGACCGTATCTTCACCTTCCGCGTCACTTGGATTGACGATAAGGGCGAAATCCAGAACAACATAGGCTATCGCGTACAATTCAACAATGCCATAGGCCCGTACAAAGGCGGTATCCGTTTCCACGCATCTGTCAACCTGTCCATCCTCAAGTTCCTCGGCTTCGAGCAGACCTTCAAGAACGCTCTGACCACTCTGCCAATGGGCGGTGGCAAGGGCGGTAGCGACTTCTCGCCCCGCGGCAAGAGCGATCGCGAAATCATGCGTTTCTGCCAGGCCTTCATCCTCGAACTTTGGAAGAACCTCGGTCCCGACCAAGACGTACCCGCCGGCGATATAGGCGTAGGTGGACGCGAAGTCGGATACATGTACGGCATGTACAAAAAACTGTCCAACCAGTGCACCGGAACATTCACGGGCAAGGGTATGACCTTCGGCGGCAGCCGCATACGTCCCGAAGCTACCGGCTTTGGCGCTCTCTACTTTGTACAGAGCATCCTGCGCGAAAAGAAAGACGAAATCAAGGGAAAGACTATCGCCATCAGCGGTTTCGGTAACGTGGCATGGGGCGCAGCCCTCAAGGCTACCGAACTGGGTGCCAAGGTCGTTACCATCTCAGGTCCTGACGGATACGTTTACGATCCCGCCGGTCTGAACGCCGAGAAAATCAACTATATGCTCGAACTCCGCGCTTCGGGCAACGACGTTGTCGCTCCGTATGCAGACAAGTTCCCCGGCTCGACATTCTTCGCAGGCCGCAAACCTTGGGAGCAGAAGGTGGACATCGCACTGCCTTGCGCAACTCAGAACGAACTCAACGGCAACGACGCCAAGCAGCTTATCGATAATAAGGTACAGCTTGTAGCCGAGGTATCCAATATGGGTTGCACCCCCGAGGCTATCGACGCATTGATCGCCGCACGCATCACCTACGCACCCGGTAAGGC
>CAVEDT010000281.1:2078-2934 GCA_963614475.1 Roseburia faecis | reverse complement strand
GGCGTGGTGGCCTGTGCCGAATGCCATTTTTGGGTCAATGACAATATCGTATGTGGCTCGCGGTATGTCGTGGTGAAATGTACTGTGTATTACGCATTTGTCGCCAACTACAATGGGCTGAAAGTAATTCTTTTCCCATTCTGCATTCCAATCACGTCCTTCGACCAACGTCTCTTTTATCCGGATGGTTGTATCCATCGGAAAATTGAGAACGACGTTGTCTACGGCGTCTTTGGACCAAGCCGAAGCCGGGACATAGGCCGTGAGTCCTTTTTCGTCCGGCACAAAACTTTCGTAGCCTTCGTCAGCGAGGAATGCCGCTAATAGGTCTGTGGCATCCTCGGAGCATGGCGTCATATCAAAACGTACTTCGCGGTAATCATTCATTGCGTATGCTATAAATATTTTAGTGCAAATTTACGCATAATCTGCGAAACTGAGCCTATGGCGCTTCCATCAAATTGCACATCAAGCGAAAACGCAAATCCAAAGAATTAGTAAGCGTATATGTCCTAAAAAACTAAATACGCCCGAACACTCAAATGGATGCTTGGTCGTCTTGTATTTGCTGAGGAATAATTAGTCTCACTGATAAAAAAAACGAAGCGTCCCAACCTGCCACTTACAAGGCGAGCTGCCAATGGGACAGACGTTGGAACGCTTCTGAGGATTGGCGACAGCCCGAATCTGTGCACCGAAATGCCGATTTATGAGTGTGGCTCAATCTTTGACTGCAAATTTAGTAACTAAGGTAATAGCAAAAACTAATATGAAAAAACATTGTAAAGACACGAAAAACGGTGCGAAAGTATGAAAAGCGATTTTTCGGAGCCCGAAAGAAGATACGCTATAGGCG
>CAVEDT010000281.1:0-2068 GCA_963614475.1 Roseburia faecis | reverse complement strand
TCGAGAAGCGCTGACGGTAGGATATAAAAGACAAGGTGGTAGGTCTATCCGGACAATAGCTGTTGGCTGATATTATCTAATGTATAGAGCCTGCATAGAACTCCAACCTTGCGTACTGTTGCGTATCGAGAGTTGGGACAATCCCGAAGGTACTGCATCGTGGGAGCGCAGGTATGATACTATTGATTGAATGGATGACATCCCACACAATTTAATGCTTGTCAATGATCGTCCGTATTGTACTATTGTTGCGAATATGGTGTCTGTGTCGTTAATCGTTTTCATTATCGGAATACTTTGCTGATTTATAGCGCAAAGTTAATCCGATATATGGGCAATAATTATGCTCGAGTCTTATAAATAAGGTAAAAAATCGTTTTAATCAAACGTTGCACAAATGTGATTAGAGTTTACACTCTTATACGACCCTCCAATTCGGGTCAAGACATATATTGTCGAACATAGGGGTTGGTTGCCCGCTCGTGTCCTATGGTTGTTAATGGTCCGTGACCCGGGTAGACGACAGTCGTTTCGGGGAGAGTGAGCAATCGGGTGCGAACGCCGTGGATAAGTTTGTTATGGTCTGCGCCCGGGAGGTCGGTACGACCTATCGAGCCAAGGAATAAGCTGTCTCCGCTGAGTACCCATCCGTCGGCGCGGTCATATATAGAGATACCACCGGGCGAATGGCCGGGCACAGCAATGATTTCGATGGTGTTGGGCCCGATCGGTATCAACTGTCCGTCACTCAAGATTATATCTACGGTCGTATTGAATCCTTTGAGGTTTAGGCCGAAGAAACGGGCTTGCTGGTCAAGATTCTCGCCGAAGGCGATTTCGGTCGCGCATGCGGCGGTGTGTATGCCGTATTTTTTGATGACGTAATTATTGCCCAGACAATGATCTATGTGCATGTGTGTATTTACAATCATGGATAGTCGTATGCCTTGCTCGTCAACAAATAGGTCAAACTGTTTTTGCTCGATTTGCGTGGCCATACCCGGGTCCACAACAATTCCGTCTTTGGTTATAGGATCGTAGACAATATATGTGTTTTCCGCAAATGGATTGAATGTAAATTTTTTGAGTGTAAGCATGATATGATATATGTGAAGTGCTGTAAAGCTACGTTATTTTGCTGCCATAGGGACGTATACGAGGTATTTGTCTGCAAAAGCCTCGCGTACCTCCGGGTTTTCGGCATCAAAATACTCGTTGAGAGGGTAGGTGATTACCGGGAATTTGACCTCAGCACTTTCGTCTGACAGGTCGCCACCCTTGAGGCATACCAGTCCGTTGACATAAGCGTTTTTGTTCTCTTTTGATATGTTGTGCTTTATGGCAGTTACCAGCGGTTCGAGACGCATAACGCCACGGCTGACTACATAGTCGTAACGTTCGTGACACTCGCCTATGTCGCCTTGTTGTGTCGACACGTTCTCTAAGCCCAGCGCCTCGGATACGGCATTGACCACGCGTATCTTTTTGGCAATACGATCCAAGAGATGAAACCTGCATTGAGGAAACATTATGGCCAAAGGTATGCCGGGGAAACCGCCTCCGGTGCCGATGTCCAGTATAGAAGTCCCCGGAACGAGTGTATTGTTCCAAAATTTAGCTATGGCAAGCGAATGTAAGACGTGGCGCACATATAGGTTGTCGATGTCGCGGCGCGAAATCACATTGATTTTTGCATTCCAATCACGATACAACGCGTCCAAGGCCTGCATTTGAGACACTTGTACGGGTGTCATTTCCGGAAAATACTTTTTGATAATTTCTACCATAATGGCTGATTGTAGGGGTGGGTGACCGGAGTGGAAAACGCGCAGAGATGTGTCCTGCGCCGATGTCGGCCGCATATACTTTTTGCAAAAGTATAAAAAAAACGGGAGAAAATTCCTAAATTTGTGGAGTATAATTTCAGCAAAACACCGATACGATATGTTCAAAATAGGCAAAACCAATACCTTAACTATATTGGAACGCAGTGATTACGGCCTGTATCTTGGCGAGGCGGACGAAAATACGGTAGACGCACCTCATGGCTCTCGAGCCAATGAAGTAC
>CAVEDT010000280.1:0-2958 GCA_963614475.1 Roseburia faecis | reverse complement strand
TCTATGTCGTGTTTGCGCATGGACTTCTCCTGATCCAACAGTACCGTACTCTTGAACTCGTACTCATTGCGCACGCGTTGAACCTTGGCCAAAGCCTGCGTCACGTACGACCGAGCCATCGAGGCATTGGGACGTGCGAAGACACTGTCCACATTTATCGGGTGGCGCGGATGTACGGGCGGTCGTGCAATTCGTTCCAACTTATGGTTGACGTATTGTTGGGTGTAATATGGTACACCCAGATATGGAGTTTCTTTGAGCTCGGTGCCGAAGACCTGTCCGATGCTGTCCACCTTGGCTTGTATCGAGTCGATGGCGTGCGACAGCTCGGAGATATTCATACCCACGTACTGCGAACGTATGCCTTGCTCGTTGAGTCGGTTGAAGTTGGCGTCAAACGGAAAGTACACTTGCTTGTCGTCAAAACTTTCGCGACGGAAGGGCATAAATCCGCGGTTGTTGGCGCCCAGCGAATTGTCGGTGAAATTCTCGAAAAGTTCGCCGTGGTACAAGTGCAGGAACAATTGCGTCTTGTCCTGCGTGAACATCATTTTGGCGCTGTCGGCAAGGATGATACGCGAATTGTCAATGCCACGGCTTACGTCGTAAATAATCATGTCGTGCAGCATACCGGTGTTGCGATCCTTGCGCTCGACGTATATGTTCATATCCGGGATATCGCTGTAAAAAGACTTCTCCGGAATTTCCAATTCGGGGCTTTTCTGCCGCATCGAGAACAGCAACGTCCACATCTTGGTTTGAGCCACCGGCAGCACATTATTCTGGAAAAAGAAGGCGCCTATGGAGATAAACACCATCAGCACTATCAGCGGACGCATAATGCGGAACAGTGAAATGCCGGCCGCTTTCATTGCCGTGAGCTCGAGTTTCTCGCCGAGATTGCCGAAGGTCATCAGCGAAGCCAGCAGCACCGCCAGCGGTAGCGCCATAGGCACCATCGTCAGCGCTGCATAGAAAAACAACTCGCAAATCACCGAGAAATCCAGGCCCTTGCCGACAAGGTCTTCGATATACTTCCACAGGAATTGCATCATCAGAATAAACAAACTGATGAAGAACGTCATAGCCAGCAACGGTACAAACCGTTGCAACATAAATGAATGTAGACGTTTCATTATCATAACGATGCAATAAGTGTTGTGTGGTATCGGCCACTGCAATAGCAGCGTGCGTACCTATCAAAGTGCAAAGTTAACGATTTTCGGCCGCATAGACACCACTCACGTCCCTAAATATGCACGAAAAAATTCCGTAGTGCGCGAAAAAAACTCCGCAGAGCCTTCGGTCATTCCCGAAAGCCCTGCGGACATAATAAGGACATAGGTTGTTAGCGATAAGGATGTATACCCTTATCGGAGGAGAATTTTCTTGGTGTAATTGCCTTTGCGGAGGATGTAGAAACCGCTTGTTGGATTGGACACGCGGATGCCTTGCAGGTTGTAGACTTCGGCATCGCTCCAGTCTTGCGGCTCCTCAACGGCATCCACGCGGATGTCTTCGACGGCTGAGTATTGACCTAACAGTCGCTGAATAAAGTTGGTCGCTGTTGTCTTGAGGGATGGGAAGAGGTCGCCGAGAGACTTGGACGCATCAAGGGCAAACATTATTGCCGCCGAGGTCTTGATGTCTTCGACCTTGATGACGCCTTCGCGCATCATTTCGACATTGTGCTGCCAGTCATCACGTGACGGTATGTACGTCCATTCATCAATGTCTTCGTCTTTGATATCCAATACATTGCCGGCCTCGTCTCGACAGTCGTCAAAAGTGAAGGTGAGGTATAGTCCGTTGAGCTTGCCTTTGACCTTAGTGCCGGAAGTACTGCTGATGCCGTAGTATTCGATGTTGTTGAGCGAATAGTCATCGATACTGAATGTGCCTTGAATCCAACGTTTGGAATCTTTGGCCGAAGACGAGGCGTTAGTACCGTCAAGTGTCAGACGGTATTTATCTCCGTCAGACATCATAGGCACGGTTATGGATATTATGCGCTTGAAGGTCTGCTTGTTCAGTTCCTCATAAATCTTGGTGAGTTCGTCCTCAACTTCGGCTATATTTGTCACCGAGTGCGCCTTGCTGTCGTCCGAGGCAAGTTGGGTGAGGTTGAGCATAAATTGCTCGTCATCGAGTACATCGGCGCTCTTCAGCCCGATGGTATAGGCTTTCAACGGGAGACCCTGAATCTTGGTGTTGCCAATCTTAGTATGGAGCTGGGCGGCATAGTTGCGCCAATTCTTGGGCGCAGGATTCATTGCCAGCGAGCCTTGATCGAGGCCGTCGGTAAAGGTGATGAGGATTGCGTTGCTGAGGTTGTCGGGGTAAGTGGGGTTGCCAAGTGCGTCAATGCTCTTTTCAACAGCATAGTACAACAGTGTCGCATTGTCCATTTGCAAGCCGTTGATGAAGTCGAAGAATGTGTTCTTGGTGGTATCGGACAGACGTTGTATTGGCAGTGTTTTCAGCGTGGTATTGAATGCTGTGGCGCCCATATAGATTCCGCTTTTATCTGTCGGAGTTGGCTTATTGTCATCTTTTTTAACTCCGGTAGGTGTGCCATAGCCTTCAGGCGCGACCTGATAAACAGCGAGCCCGTTGTAGCACTTGTAGGTGAGTACAAATACTCCGTCCTTACCGTTTTCATCGGTGAGATGAACGGCATCAAGTGCGTGGTAACGTGTGCCACCATCGGAGATGTTACCGAGGCCCTTATCACCGGGGATAACCCACATTTCCTTCATACCATCGAAAGACAGACCTTCGCCGAGTTGAGCGATACGAGCACCGCAGTAAACACCGGTAGCTTCATCAGCCTTATTGTACTGGCTCATGGAGTATACGATGAAATCCTTGCCGTTGAGGTTAAACTCTGTTACACCGTTTGTACCGGCATCCAGGGGAGCCAGCTCGGCGGGAGCATTCTTGAAGCTGTCAACGATG
>CAVEDT010000279.1:0-2977 GCA_963614475.1 Roseburia faecis | reverse complement strand
GGGTAGGGACTGCGTATAGTGTCGGTGTCCCCCAAGAGCAAGCCGCGTATTGTCGCTAAAAGTACGGGTACGGACGATTGCCGTCGCGGTGGCTTCCGCCCGTACCCGCTATCTTCATTGCTGCTTTTCGCGGTTATTCGTCGTCAGATTGGTCCTTTGGATGTAGCGTTATAGTAGAAGTCTTTCCGTATAACGTTTTTATGGATAGAGTCACTGAGGCCTCTGATCCAAGAATAGAGCCGTTTAATTCAGAAATATCTACAGAGAAACTATTATAGATAGAGCCTATGTATGTGCTAATCTTGGCGGATGCGGGTATGCCTTTGCTGTTGCTTACCTCTACCTCAAACGGGATTATAGTATTATTTTCAATCTCAATTTCTGCAGAATAATAAGATGTTCCGGAGTACTTGTAACGAGTTAAATCCTGGGTGATTTTTGGCTTCAAAGTCTCGTCTTTGCCACCAAACTCTTTTTGGTATTTGATGTCCGCACCGATGATTTCTCCTGCAGCATTTTTTGTGTAGTTGGTAACGTAGATACGGACATAAGAGTTTGGCCAGTTTGACCCATAGGGATTATAATGGTTGCGCTCCCAGATATATCCGTGTCCGGGTATTACTGCGACTTTATCTGCATATCCTGTTTTGGGTATATACCCTACGTTTCCGAGTCCTTTCATGCTTCCGATATCAACTATTTGGCCCCATCCACCTGTATCAAAGTTGTCTGCGCCATCGATAAATAAACTTTCATCGAGTTTGGTTTTGCTGTCGCCGGCGGCGGCTTCGCTGCGCATGGAGAGTTTGACGGTGCCGGCGGGGTCGGCGACCTCTTTGTCGGGGTTTACGGGATTGGGGTTGTCCGGCTCGTCGCCGTTGCTGTCGCCGCAGGCGGGCAGCAGGCACAGGCATAGCATAGCAGCGCATGCCGTGTACCAAAGTCTTTTTAAGGCTTTCATAGAGTGTGAGTGCGCGGCCGGCAATCTCCTACGGCCACTGTGTATAGGGTGATGTTAGGGTATAAAAAAGGTGTGGAGATTGAAGTTAAATCTTATTCCCATATCCAAGGCCTTGACGGGAGCCCCATTCCTGTAAATAAGACATCAATCTCCACACCTATGCGTATAGCGAGTGCGTGCCTATATGCACACACGTGTATATGCAGAAATGCGGATGCCATTGTCTTTTATCTTCAGGAATATATCTTAAACCGTCAAGTTTGGGATATGGAAGATAATAGAAAACTACATCTTTTTTGTATTGTATAAGCTTTTACAGCCGCATCGCGACTGACGGATAGAGCCTCTGCCCTTGTCCGTTGCAAAGTTACATAAATTATTTTAATGGAACAATAGTAGATGCTATGAAAAAATGAAAGCGAAACAAGTGGGTGATTGTCAGTATTATATAAATTGTAGCCGGGCGTGCTTGCTGTCTGCAATACGTGTGATAGAGCAGATGCTTGATAGGGCTGTGTGTTTGATTCGGCTGATGCTATGTATAGCGACCTTACAGAACGCCGTACAACAAAAGTCGGCAGCCGAGCCGATGGGCGCGACTGCCGTCTTTTGTTGTGAAGGTCGGATTACTTGTCCAGTTGCTTGAGCAGTTCTGTGACGGCTGCCTCAATCTGACGGTCACGGCCCATGACGACGTCTTCCGGAGCATTGTAAACCTCGATGTCGGGGTTAAGCTGCTGGTTCTCCAGCGCCTTGCCGTTGCGGTCCAGCGAAGTCACTTGCGGAATGCCGAAGACGAGGGTGGGGTCGATCTGCGTTTCCCACCATACGGCCGTCATCGTGCCCGGAACGGGAGCACCGACAAGTTTGCCTATGCCCAGGGTCTTGTACACGTAGGGCGTGCCGTGCGCATCGCTATAATTGTACTCGTTGGTCAGCATCACCGACGGCTTGGTCCATTGCGAGAACGGATCGCTGCCGATATAGCGGCCACGAGGTGCGTAGCGTACATATTCCTTGCCCGAGAGCAGCAGTGCCACGTCGTTATGCAGCCATCCGCCGCCGTTGTAGCGCGTGTCCACGATGACTGCTTCGCAGTTGCGGTAGCGGCCGAGCAATTCGCTGTATACTTCGCGGAAGCTGGGCGAGTCCATGCCTTGGATGTGCACGTAGCCTATGCGGCCACCCGAGAGGCTGTCCACAAGTTGCTGGTTGCGTTCCACCCAACGGCGGTAGAGCATCCCGCTCTGTGTTCCGGCGCTGATGGCGCGTACCGTCACGGTGCGGCTCTTGCCGTCGGCCGAGCGTACCGTCAGGTTTACTTTCTTGCCCACCTTGCCTTGCAGAAGAAGGTTGTAGTCCGCATTCGCGCCAATCGCGTTGCCGTCGATGGCCGTGATGACATCACCCGGCTTCACGTTGGCTTTGGCCGAAGCCAAAGGCGAGCGCGGCAGCACTTCGGCCACTTTCAGGCCCTCGCCGCAGTAGTCCTCGTCGTAGAACGCGCCAAGCACCGCAGTGGACAACGCCTTGGCAGGCGCGTAATAGCGACCTCCGGTGTGGCTGGCGTTAAGCTCGCCGAGGATTTCGCTGAGTAGTTCGGCGTAGTCGTAATTGTTGTTGATATACGGCAGGAAGCGGCGGTAGTCATTGCCGTAAGCCTCCCAGTCCACGCCGTGGAGGTTGACATCGTAGAATTTGTCGCGTACCTGCGAAAGCATGTGCTCGAAGATGTATTCGCGCTCCGCTGCCGGGTCGCGGTCATATTCCGCCTCAAATGATACGGGTTCAACCTTGCCGTCTTTCAGCGACACCTTCTTGATGCCGCTGCCCGACAGGACAAAGAGGTTGTCGCCCTTGGCGTCATACTCGAAGCCGCCCGAGACACCCTTGGCCAACAGACGTGTCTCGTCCTTGCGCAGATCGCGCACATAGAGATTGCCGCCGCCCTCGGTGGCCGTGGCCACGTAGTACAGCTTGTCGCCTTTGTTCGAGAGATAGCTGTCGCCCATAGAT
>CAVEDT010000278.1:878-2986 GCA_963614475.1 Roseburia faecis | reverse complement strand
GTCTACGACTGGTCGTCGGTGTATATGGCCACGGTGGTGTGTCCGCCGGAGGCGCTGATACGCGCCGGATATATCGCCGGAATGGCAGCTATGACTTTCGGGCGATTTGTCGCCGATCGCTTTATCACGCGATATGATGCGGCTATGGTACTGCGTGCCAGTGGCGCCAGCATCGTTGCCGGCCTGCTGATAGCCACGGCTTTCCCGTATCTCGTGACCGCCACTTTGGGCTTCTTGCTGGTGGGACTGGGCATGTCCACCGTTGTGCCTATATGCTACAGCGCCGCCGGGCGTCATCCGCGACTGTCGCCGGCGACGGCCATCACCGTGGTGTCCTCGATTTCGTTCATCGGATTTATGGTCGGACCTCCGCTAATCGGGCTTCTGGCACAGGCACTGACGCTACGCGTGGCCCTGGCCATTGCGGCATCCTTCGGGCTGCTCATCATCGTCTTTGCTCCGGCCGCGGTGCGCTACCGCCGACGGGGCTAACGTAAAATCCGGCTTCGCCGAGCAGCGCCATCAGTCCCTGCGCTCCGACCAGATGACCGGCGCCCACGGCCACGAGCACACTGCGGCATCGCATTTCGGGGACAAGTACGGCTGCCCAGGCGCGATTGCGCGCATACAGCAGGCGCTCGGCATACGCCTGTTTCATTTCACGACCAAGCATACCGCCTATGGCCTCGAGATCTTGACGCCGATAGGCGGCCACGAGGCTGTCCGAAGCCGCCTGTGCCGTCTCGGGAGCACGCACCGATTTCATCAACGCTTCCAGTTGCTCGCTGATAGGTAGGTCCAAAAGCATGTGCGCCTGCTGCTCGGCGGTCTCGAGGGCTCGCACCTTCTTGCCCAAGGCCTTTGCGCGTTGTTGCAGCGCAATGTCCGGCAACATATCCGTCGATGCCCCCGAACGGCGCACCTCGAGAAAAGCGTCAAGCATTGCCGGTTTCAGTTTGCCCAAAACCGCCACTGTCTCTGCGTCATCCACTCCGAAAGTGGATACGTATCGGCATACCGAGTCGAGTGCCGCCGGAGACAACAGCCGTTGCAATGTGCTGTCGCTCGGCGCAATAGCGCAAGCCATAGCTGCCGGCGAGAGCTTCATATCGGACGCATCCACCTCGCCGTACACCACCGTCGCATGCTCTAGCGCCTCGGCCAGTCCGACCAATGTATCAAGCATTTCCGGTTCGACCGTATGCATCGTTCCCAGGACATACGACGTATGCCTGACGCCGTCGGTTCCGTCCGCCGTCACGCGCCACAGTACCTGCGCCGTCACCCCGACAAAGCTAATTACAGCCACGAGCACAGCCATCGAGACGCGTCCGAGCATCCCGCGCCACTCATCAGGTGCTTTGACCTTCATCGCGGTCGTATCTATCTGTTTCTTACGGCAATTCATGTCCCATATATTTTTGATTACGCAAAGATACGACATTTCGAGCGTCTGCACAAAGCCGACACTGACAGACAGCTTAACCGCCGGAGACGACACACACGACCGAAGCATCCGCCCAAGTCGGGAGCGTCGAAAAGCCGCGGCGGAAAATAATTTTGGTAATGTGCTTAATAATGTGTACCTTTGCACGATTTTTGAGCGAAATAACACGAAATATACAAATTACACAAAGCAACCCCAAACGTCATTATGAACCCCATCAAAAAGACCATCACATTGGCCGACGGGCGCCAGATTACGCTGGAGACCGGCAAATTGGCCAAACAGGCTGATGGCGCCGTGGAGCTCCGCATGGGCAACACCATGCTGCTGGCGACAGTCGTCTCCGCCAAGGAAGCCGGCGAAGGCGTAGACTTTATGCCTCTCCAAGTCGAATACAAAGAAAAATTCTCGGCAGCAGGACGCTTCCCCGGCGGCTTCCTCAAACGCGAAGGCCGCGCCAACGATTACGAAATCCTGACCTCCCGCCTCGTGGACCGCGTATTGCGTCCCCTTTTCCCCGACAATTACCACGCCGACACGTTCGTCAACATCATTATGTTCTCGTCCGACGGCGTAGACATGCCTGACGCGCTCGCCGGACTGGCAGCAAGTGCCGCCCTCGCCGTCAGCGACATACCCTTCAACGGACCCATCTCCGAGG
>CAVEDT010000278.1:0-868 GCA_963614475.1 Roseburia faecis | reverse complement strand
GCGTAGCACGCATCAACGGCGAATTTGTCATCGACCCCACATTCGAGCAGCTCGAACAAGCCGATATGGAACTGATGGTAGGTGCCACCTACGACAATATCATGATGGTCGAAGGCGAAATGGACGAAGTGTCCGAAGCCGACCTTCTGGCAGCCCTCAAGGCCGCACATGCCGCCATCAAGGAGCAGTGCAAAGTCCAGATGGAACTCGCCGAAGCCGTAGGCAAAGTGAAACGCGAATATTGCCACGAAGTCAACGACGAAGACCTGCGCAAAGACGTACACGACAAGTGCTACGATCGCGCTTACGCCGTCGCCAAAGCCGGCAGCGCCGACAAGCACTGGCGTCAAGACTCCTTCGATGCAATCTGCCAGGAATACATCGATGCACTTCCCGAAGAAGAGCGCGACGAGAAAGCTCCGCTGGTTAAGCGCTACTACCACGACGTAGAGCGCGAAGCCGTACGCCGCTGCATCCTGGACGAAGGCATCCGCTTGGACGGCCGCAAGACCACCGAAATACGCCCCATCTGGTGCGAAACCGACTACCTGCCCGGGCCTCACGGAAGCGCAGTATTCACCCGCGGCGAGACTCAGGCTCTGGCCACCGTCACCCTCGGCACAAAGATGGACGAAAAAATCCTGGACGATGTGCTCAATCAGGGCCGCGAACGCTTCCTGCTGCACTACAACTTCCCGCCCTTCTCCACCGGCGAAGCCAAGGCACAACGTGGCGTAGGTCGTCGCGAAATCGGCCACGGCAATCTGGCTCACCGCGCCCTCAAGCGCATGTTCCCCGACGACTTCCCCTACGTATGCCGCGTAGTCAGCGACATCCTCGAGTCCAACGGCTCGTCGTCCATGGCCAC
>CAVEDT010000277.1:0-2987 GCA_963614475.1 Roseburia faecis | reverse complement strand
GTGCAACGGCATCCAACCGCCGAAGAAGAGGAGGGCGGCAACGCCGCTAATGATGAACAAGTTGAGGTATTCGGCCAGATAGAAGAAACCGAAGTGGATACCGGAGTATTCGGTGTGGTATCCGGCGGTAAGTTCGCTCTCGGCTTCGGGAAGGTCAAACGGGCCGCGGTTGGTCTCGGCTGTTCCGGCAATCATATATATAATGAAGGCGATGATTGCGGGGACGTGACCGGAGAATATAAACCAGAGGTGGCGTTGTTCCTCGACGATGCCGGTGACGCTCATTGTTCCGGCGAGGCATATCATTGTGATGACGCTCAGACCGATAGACAGCTCGTAGCTAATCATTTGGGCACCGGAGCGGAGGGCGCCGATGAGTGTGAATTTGTTGTTGGAGGACCAGCCGGCCAGCAGGATGCCGAGTACGCCGATGGAGGATACGGCCAGCAGGAAGAATATACCGATATTGAAATCGATGATTTGCAGTCCGTGCCCCCAAGGCAGCACCGCAAAGGAAAGCATCGAGGCGATGATAACCAGATAGGGCGCCAATGCGAAGAGGAATTTATCGATGTGTTTCAGCTCGATAAGCTCTTTGATGAGAATCTTGAACATATCGGCGAAGCTTTGCAGCAGACCCCAGGGACCTACGCGGTTGGGACCGAGACGGCACTGGAAGAATGCGCAGACTTTGCGCTCGAAGTATATGTAGAACAGCGCCAGCAGTGCGTACAGCAGCAACAGGCCGACGCCGATGGCGAGACATTCGATGGTAACGGCGAGCCATTGCGGCGCCCCGAGGGTTGCAACGAGGAAGTTGTGTATCCAGTCGGTGATTACCGAAAAGTCGAAATCTTGCATTTGTGTGATATGGTTGTGTTCGATATTTAGCTAAGTGATGTGGCGCAGTGTATCATCGGTCCATATCGGGGACGATATAGTCTAACGAGCCGCCGATGGTGATGAGGTCGGCAATCTTGTCGCCGCGGGTGATGTGGTCGACCACTCCGGCCAGGGGGAGACATGGCGGGGCAATCTTGAGACGATAGGGCTTGGTGGAGCCGTCGCTTTCGAGGTATATGCCGAAAGCGCCGCGGCATCCTTCGACGAGCGTGAACCATGAGCCTTTGGGCAGTTTGATGACCTTGGGTACTTTGGCGCAGTATTCGCCTTCGGGGATGCTGTCGATGAGCTGGCTTATGATGCGTGCGCTTTGTTCCATCTCGGATATACGGGCTTTGAAACGAGCCATCGAGTCGCCTTCTTCGCGTACGATTTCGTCGAATTCGACCTCGTTATAGATGCTGTAAGGCATAAGTTTGCGGATGTCGCAAGCCCATCCGGAGGCGCGTCCGGCGGGACCGGTGACGCCGTAGGATATTGCATCTTCGCGGCTTAGTACGCCCACACCTTCCAGACGGTTGCGTGTGATGACGTTGCCGGTGAACAATTTGTTGTATTCTTTGATGTTGGCGGGCAGTACGTCCAGCAGTGCGTGCACGTCTTTGACGAAATCGGTATCGAGGTCTTGCATGACGCCGCCGATGCAGTCGTAGTTGAATGTCATGCGTGCGCCGCATGTCTTTTCCATGATGTCGAGTATCTGCTCGCGTACGCGCAGGGTGTAGAACAGCATCGTGGTGGCACCGAGGTCCATACAATATGTGCCGATAAATAGGCAGTGCGAGGCGATACGTGAGAGTTCGTCCATAAGTACGCGGATGACCTGAGCGCGGCGGGGCACTTCGATGCCGGCGGCTTTTTCGTAGGTCATGCACAGTCCGTGGTGATAGTTGTGTGCTGCGAAGTAGTCGAGACGGTCCATGTAGTGGAGTGTCTGCGGGTAGGTGAGGTCTTCGCAGAGTTTTTCGACGCCGCGGTGGATGTAACCCATGTAGACGTCTATCTTTTTGATGGTTTCGCCGTCGACGGCTGTGCGGAAGCGCAGCACGCCGTGGGTGGCGGGGTGTTGCGGGCCGATGTTGACTACGAAGTCATCGGGCTCGAATATCTTAACTCTTTGGCGAGTGACGTTGCCTTCGGCGTCTTCTACGTATACATTGGTGTCGTCGCTCTGGCGTTCGTTTTCGATGGATACGCGGTTGAATGCGGGATCCATGTCATAGTCTTTGCGCAGGGGGTGTCCGTGCCAGTCTATGCTGAGGAAGAGGCGACGCATATCGGGGTTGCCGATGAATATGATGCCGAAGAAGTCGTAGACTTCGCGTTCGTACAGTCCAGCGATGTGCCAGAGGTCGGCTACGGAGTGCAGCATGGGCTTTTCGCGGTCGGTGGTGGATACCTTGATGGCAATCATATTGTTGTGACGCGTTGACATCAGGTAGTATACGCATCCGAGGCTGTCTTTCCAGTCCATTCCGACGATGGTGACGAGGTAGTCCATGGCGAAGGCTTCGTCATCGCGGAGTGTCTGAGCCAAGGCGTGCAGCCGGGCGTCGTCGATTATTACCGTCAGGACGTTGTCCACGGTTTCAAAGGTCGCTTGGGGAAATAGTTGGGCTATCTTGCCCTGCATATCTGTCATAATATATATATGTGCTTTGTGATATGTTCGGTGGGTGAGGCTTGTGCAAACGCCTTAGGCGTCTACGGGGTGTTCGTCAAGAAATTTGTTGCGTTTCTCCTGACGGTTGACGCCGCCGAAGAATCTTTCGACCTTAATCTTGCGCGACAACTGCATGATACCGTAAATCATGGCTTCGGGGCGCGGGGGACATCCGGGGACGAATACGTCCACGGGAACGATTTCTTCGATGCCTTTGGCTACATGGTAGCTTTTGCGGAAGGGGCCGCCGGAGATGGCGCAGCTACCGCAGGCAATGACATATTTAGGCTCGGCCAACTGGTCGTAGAGGCGGCGGAATACGGGAACCATACGGTTGACGATGGTTCCGGCCACCATCATAAAGTCGGCCTGACGAGGTGAGGCACGTGCTACTTCCCAGCCAAAGCGCGCCATATCAAAG
>CAVEDT010000276.1:0-2989 GCA_963614475.1 Roseburia faecis | reverse complement strand
CAATATATATGGTCGTCAGTATTGTACCGTGTATATGAAATATCAACATTCCAAGATGATTTATTGCTGACTTTTCCGTCTACATTGACTTTTTGTCCTGTGTAGGTCAGAGTGCCTTGTAGCAGGTATTTATTGATGCGCCGGAAGCGTCCTTCGAGAATCCATACAGTCTTTGACGGCTTCCAAATGGCATCAAATATTGCGTTGATCCCGATTTCGATGACGGATGTGGCTATGTTGCCGAGTAATTGCTCTCCAAAGTCTACCTTGTTATGTCTGGCCAAGTTGCCGGAAACTATTGAGGCTGCTGTAGATGTCGCGCCGCGCAACAGTCCGAGTGCCTCAGGGTCGATATTCTTCAACTTTTCGGAAGACCAAACGATGTACAGAGAGTCTTCGGCGTAAGGAAATACAAGGCGGGATGTGTCGGTTGGCTCGTATTCGTTTGCTCTCTCTAGTTCCTTTAAGTATGGCTTGTGATATACAATGGTTTGACCATCCTTATAATCAAAAGTTATTTGCTGTGAGGGCCAATTGTATATATCGGGTCTGTGCCTGTTCGATATCCACGTGCCGTCAAGTCCTTGGTCGGCAGGGACGTAATTGCGAATTTTGACAAGGTGGCCGTAGAGCGTTTGGCTGTGAACTGTGTCTTGCAGCAGGTTGAGTCGACGGATGACTGTTCTCAGCTGTATGGTGTCCTGTTTTGATGCAAGTATATTACCCTTGACATACAGCATCTTGGTCTTGTTGGCAGCCGTGTCCGCAAACAGATGGTCGTATAACTCGACTACGGCAATCACGCGGTCATTGCTGTTGCGCTTGAGGTTGGCTGTAAGCGAGTCCACCAAGAGCTTGTCGAAGGCTGAGTAATACTTGCCCTTCAGTTGCTTGGAGTATTCCAAGAGTCGTATCAGGGGATCTGCCGTATCTCGATAATTAGACTTATGAGTGATGTATTCGCCGACCCATTCGGTGACTTTCTCAAAGGGCTCGGACGGCGGCTTGACATACTCGGTGCGCGTTGCACGCCGATTCTTTTTCTTCTTTCGAGGTGTGGCGCCGTATGCTATGCTGATGCACATTGCCGCGATGGCGACAAGTACGGCATACCTTCCTATGCGATGTCTTGTGATCATGTCTTGGTCGATTAGGTGTTTGGGTGAGTTTGATAATACCGGGTCATTATTTTTGACCTATTTCGTTGAGGAAGTTAATGGCGACAGGGAAACCATCGCGAGCCAGTTCCTTGATCATTTTCAAAGCTTTTTTGCGATTAGGCTTGCTGATTGTCCCCTTATAGACACCAATAGCATATTTTAGCTTTCCCCATTGACTGCCATTATCCATCGCTACACGATAGTATTCCATTGCTTTATAGTTGTCAGGATTGGTTACGTGATATAAACCGCTATAATAATCGCCCAAGTAATATGGTACATCAGAGTATGAAGAGTATGCATTAGTTGGAATCATCGAAAAGTATTTGAATGCGAGGCTATGGTTTTTATTTGTGCCCTCGCCATAGTAGTAGCATTGGCCTAATCGGAACAATACAAGCCATTGGCTTTCTTCGGGGTACTTGTCCAAAATATTGACGGCTTCGGACAAATACTTGAATGCTTTGTCTTTGTCCTCCGGGAATCCGCCGAATCCTGAATACATCATTGTGCCACATACATTGACCGCTTCGGGTATTTTTTCGTCAGCGGCTTTGATTGCCCATTGCACCATTTTTTCTTTGTCTCCTGTCTTATAGTATAATTTGGCTAACGCCATATACGCATTTGCATATCCCTGCTCTGCTGCTTTGGACAACCAATACTCGGCTTGTTCAAAATCTTGTCTGTATCCGTCGGCTTTTAATTTCGGACTAATTTCATCGTCGTCAAGCTTGAATAATAGTCCAAGGCCGTATTGGCTATCCGCCATACCGTTTTCGGCTGAGAGTTTAGTCCAATATATAGACTGTTCCTCATCCTTAGGCACACCGAAACCTTCGCGGTAGCAAGCTGAAAGACACCACTGACCATAGGCATTGCCGGCTTCGGCAGCTTTGCGTAACCAATAGATACATTTCTCACTGTCTTTTTCAAGTCCCATATCGGCATCGTGGTATCCAATGCCGAGCATGGTCATTGCCGGGGGATAGCCGAGTTCGGCGGACTGGCGGTAGAGTTCGGCGGCTTTCTCGCGGTTCATAAAGACTTTGTCTGTGCCGAAATAGTAGTCTTCGGCTTCTTTGTAGAGGCGCTCGGCCTTGGCCTCAGTGGATTCCTTGGTGGCGCGTTTGCCGCTGCGCTTCTGCTTCTGCGCGTCTACGGGACAGAGGCAAAGCGCCGCCATGATGGTCAGGAGTATTAGTCGCTTCATTGTTGTATATGTGGTTTTTTGTGTAGTTGTCAAAAAAAAGCTGCCGTGCCCGCCGTCAGGAATGGGCTGTTTCAAGTATGGATATGTAGCGAGCACGGCAGCCGGGGTTGGATTGGGAATGTGTATCGTGGAGAGAGAGGAGGAAGAGGTGTGAGGAGAATGAGCGGTCTACTTACGCTTGCCCCGATGCGATCTATCTATCGGCGGTGATATGCTTGGAAACCACACGCCGTACAAGGGCATCGATGTTGGATGTGTGCAGGTATGGTTCGCCGTGGTATCCGTCGTAATATGCTATCAGCTCACCGTCTTCGTTATAGTCGTAGTATATGGCGAGAACGCAAGGCAACATATTTATGCCGAAGTGATTGATTACGGATGGATACTCCGAGATGTCGAGCTTGTAGAAGTATGCCTGCGATGAATAGCGTCGGGCGACCTCGGCAAAGCGAGGTGCCACTACACGGCTACCTGGGCAGTTGTCCGACCACATTTCGATGACCAACGGTCGTCTCAGTGACAGATTATCCATGACTTCGTACAATGTGTTGTCATCGATATAGTCGATAGCCTTTGCCGGCAGGGCAAAGAGCGCGAGCAGTATTATCAGTAGATA
>CAVEDT010000275.1:0-3001 GCA_963614475.1 Roseburia faecis | reverse complement strand
GTCGATAACGGCTGCCGGTGAAGAGTTTTTGCAACATCCACATTCGTTCAAAATCACCGAGGATAACGACTTGAGTAGCGCCGACTACGTTTCGGAGTCCATATCAGGTACATCGGCTACCGATCCGGAACTATTCGCTATGCTACGCAACCTGCGTCAGGAAATTGCACGCAAGATGTCGCTGCCGCCGTACGTCATCTTCCAAGACCCATCGCTCGAAGCCATGGCCACCACTTATCCCACGACGCTCGAGGAACTGCAAAATATCATAGGCGTCGGCGCCGGCAAGACCCAGCGCTATGGTCAGGCTTTTGTCGACGTCATTCGCGCTCATGTCGAGGCCAATGACATCCAACGGCCTGACGAAATACGCGTACGCAGCATACCCAACAAATCGCAGACCAAAATTTCGATAATTCAAGCCATCGACCGCAAGGTGGATCTTGATGCCCTTGCATCTTCCAAGGGCATGGATTTCGGCGAGTTCCTCTCCGAGATAGAGACTATCGTATATTCCGGTACCAAGATTAATGTCAACTACTACATAAACGAAATACTTGACAAGGATATGCAGGACGAAATCTTCGACTACTTCCGTCACAGCGACAGCGACTCGATAGAGTCGGCTTTCAAGTATTTTGACGGTGAATATACCGAAGAGGAACTGCGCCTGATGCGCATCAAGTTTATAAATGATTTAGCCAATTAACCATACACCATCGTGGATCCCAATATTCTAACACAACTTTACATCAAGTACACCGGGACATCGCCTGAGGGCGCACCCGAGGCCTTGGCATCTTCCGGCAGCAACCGCCGATATTTCCGCCTACGTGGCAATCCTACACTGATAGGCGTCATCGGCACTTGCCGACCCGAGAACGAAGCTTTTTTGTACCTGGCCGACCACTTTGCACAACGAGGCATTCCCGTGCCGCGTGTCGTGGCCGTGTCTGACGACAGAATGAGTTATCTCCAAGAGGACCTTGGAGACACACTGCTGTTCAACGCCATCGAAAAAGGACGTCTGACCTCGTCGTTCTCCAATGCCGAGCGAGACTTATTGACGCAGACGATACAGTTGTTGCCGGACATTCAATTCAACGGCGCTGTCGGCCTGGACTTCAGCCAATGCTATCCGTCCTCCCAATTTGATGTACGCTCCATCATGTGGGATCTCAACTACTTTAAGTATTGTTTCCTCAAGGCTACGGGTCTCGAATTTGACGAGAACCTTCTGGAAGATGACTTCCAGGCTATGGCTCAGGTGCTTATGCGCAGCAATTCGAGTACCTTTATGTACCGCGACTTCCAAAGCCGTAATGTAATGATACGCGATGGCAAACCGTGGTTTATCGACTTCCAGGGCGGACGCCGCGGCCCGTTCTACTATGATGTGGCGTCTTTCTTATGGCAGGCTAAGGCCGGATTTCCGCAAAGCCTGCGCGACGATCTTATAGATAAGTACATTGCGGCGTTGCGCAAATACAAGCCGGTAGATACCGAGTACTTCCATGAGCAACTGCGTCACTTCGTGCTGTTCCGAACCCTTCAGGTACTTGGCGCCTACGGTTTCCGAGGATATTTCGAGAAGAAGCCGCACTTTATGCAAAGCGTGCCTTACGCTATTGCCAATTTGCGCCGCCTCCTCGACGAGCCCTATCCCGAGTACCCCTATCTGACCGAGGTGTTGCATCGCCTGGTAGGACTCAATCAATTCAGCGATGAGCTGAAAAAACGCACGCTCACAGTACATGTATTCAGCTTTGCGTACAAGAAGGGTATACCCGATGATGCTACCGGTAACGGCGGCGGATATGTCTTTGACTGCCGCGCAATAAACAATCCCGGTAAGTATGAACGCTATAAACAATTCACCGGACTCGATACCGAGGTCATAGAATTTTTGGAAGACGATGGCGAGATTACCGAATTCCTCAAGCACTGCTACGCACTGGTAGACGCATCTGTCAAGCGATATGTCGAACGCGGTTTCACCTCGCTGACTGTGGCCTTCGGATGTACCGGCGGACGCCACCGCTCGGTATACTCGGCGCAGCATTTGGCCGAGCATATCAATAAAGAATTCAACGTCAAGGTCGAGCTACAGCATCGCGAACAGAATATTGAGCAAACATTTATGCCGATATGATTGCGCAAGCCAAAGGTATGATATTTGCCGCCGGTCTGGGAACGCGACTGCGGCCTTTCACCTTGGAACACCCCAAGGCCTTGGTCGATGTCTGCGGACGTCCGGCATTGGCGCGTGTCATTGACCGATTTGTCGCCATAGGCATAAACGACATTACCGTCAACGTTCACCATTTTGCATCTCAAGTGGAGGCGTATTTACAGGCGCATACCCCGGAAGGTGTCACGATACATGTCAGTGACGAAAGTGACAGACTGCTTGACACGGGTGGGGGACTGGTGCACGCAATGCGCTATCTCGAAGGTGACGCCCCGGTATTGGTTCATAATGCTGACATTATCAGCGATATAGACTTGAATGATATCCTCGAATGTCATTGCCGTACCGGAGCATCCATTACTATGGCCGTACAAGCGCGGCCCTCGGCACGCCATTTGCTTTTCGATGGTAAGACGCAATGTCTTCGCGGATGGACGCATACCGATGAGAACGGGCATATTATCGAATGCCGCCCGCAGGGATATGTCCCGGCGCCGGACGATATGCCGATGTCTTTTGAAGGCATACATGTCATACAGCCGTCGGTGCTGACCGATCTCGCCGAGTACGGACGACAAATGTCATGTGACGGCGTGTTCTCGATTACGCCCGCGTATGTAAGCATGTGCCGACAGCGCGACATACGCGGATACGTGGTGCCGGCCGAGGCACATTGGTATGACGTAGGCCGTCCCGAGACACTTCAGTCGGCACGCGATTATATAGCAACGCTAAGCAAGTCGCAACACGACATTGCCGGTACGCAAATATGATATATGTGTAAACACAACAGTTAACAGACATTCAATA
>CAVEDT010000274.1:0-3014 GCA_963614475.1 Roseburia faecis | reverse complement strand
TCCATCGAACGCGAGTATCTGCCCGCGACCAAAGAGGCCAACTTCTACTCCGATGTACACCTGCACCGCATCGACGGACGCGACACCCTCGATATATACTCGGATACAATGTATTACGACACACGTACGCGTATCGCCGAGTTCTACTCGCCAACCGAAATCATCAGCGGACGCGGCACTATACACACCACCGAAGGCGTATATGACACGCGCAACAACCAGGCGCAACTGTTCAAGCACTCGACCGTACACACCGACAGCACATCCACGCTCACCGGCGATACGATACTCTACGACCGTGACCGTGGCTACGGCGAAGCCTTCGGCAACGTTGACATCACTGACTCGGCACGTCAGACAACGCTACGCGGACGGTATGGATACTACAACCGTCTTGTAGACAGTGCCTTTGTCACCGGACGCGCCCTGGCCATGGAGTACTCGCGCGGCGATACCCTGTACATGCACGGACGTTACATCAAAAGCATACTCAACATCGACACCGTACGCAACACCGTCACCGACACCATTACTCCGCCGACAGGTTCGCCCGATACGGTATTGCCGCAAATAGTCAAGCGCGAAATCGTCACCACGGATTCGACACATGTCTTCACCGCTTGGCCTCGCGTGCGCTTCTATCGCTCTGACATGCAGGGCTTGTGCGACTCAATGATATTCGTACAACGCGACAGCTCGCTACACCTGCACCACCACCCGGTGGTATGGAGCGATGACCGACAAATCTTCGGCAATCGCATCATTCTATACCTCAACGACAGCACCATAGACCGTGCCCTGCTGCCCGATTTTGCCTTCACCGCCCAGCATATCGAGGACGACTATTACAACCAACTGACAGGCAAAGTTATGGAGGCATGGTTCAAAGGCGGCGAGCTGTCACGGCTCGATGTCTCCAACTCCGTAGAGGCCATATTCTACCCCGAAGAAAATGACTCGACCATCAACAAAATGGTCAACTTGCAGACTGCAAATATGCGTGGATGGTTCGAAAAACGCGCCCTCATACGCATGAAAACATGGCCCGAAAGCAACGGCCAAGTCACCCCGCTCTATTTGGCCAAACGCTCCGACTTGCTATTATCCAAATTCCAGTGGTACGGCACCTTGCGGCCGCGCAATCCCCAAGACATATTCAATGTCACCGAAGAGATGGACGCCCTTATGGACAATACACCCATACCGGACATCCCAATCCCGGCCGCACCCGACATGCGCGACCCGGCCCTCCCCGGTCCTGACGGCACAGAACACAAGTAATAGCCGAGCAGTCATCGCATTAACAACCTCGTCCGAATGCACAAATAGAGCCAATCTAAAATAGTGCATTTATCAGCTCACATCTCAAGATATTCCCCCGTAGATACGACAGCAGCCGTTGCCGGATAGCAACGACTGCCGATATCGTAATTGAAGGATAGCAATCTATAAGTTTCTCTAAAACAAGCTTAGAGCGGCAGTGAAGCGAGCCATGAGGTAGTTCCTTTTCATATTAACAACTATATACCTATGCTTTAGGCCTTAGCGGTCCGTAGAAATATGATGCCGTGGCACCGCCGTCTATCAGGAAGTCAGCGCCGGTAATAAAAGCGCCGCGATTAGACATCAGCAGTTCGGCGACATTAGCCACTTCATCAGCCGTTCCGGGACGATGAGCAGGGCAGGCAGCAAACATATTCCTGTAAAAATCGCCGCGCGGACCGTTGAACTCGTCCAGAGCAAGCGGAGTCACTATAATACCCGGCGAAATCGAATTGATACGTGCGCCGCGTTCGCCCCAGCGCACAGCCTCGGCCATTACACGTTTCACGTTGCAACGTTTGGCCATCTGATAGGCGTACAAGGTATCTCGAATATTGCGCGGCTGAAGCATATCCAAGGACAGCAATTCGTCCGTCGGCGTAGTGGCCAGCAATTCGTCCTGCTGCGGCGTCAAAGCCGGCATACGGTGTCCCGATTGGCTGGATATGGTCACACCCATACCGCCGTTGGAGATGACACTTCCTACTTCCTCGAGCAATACCGCTGTGCCGTATAGGTCTACGTTCAGTATCGTCTCTATTGATGCCTGACTGGGCGATACTCCGGCTGCATTGACCAGCATCGTAATATCGCCATACGTGCGAGCGGTCTCTATCAACGACTTGACAGACTGTCGCGAGGACAAGTCCATTTCCACCGGCACGGCATCAAAGCCGGCGTTATTCAGCGTATTGCATACTGCCGTAGCATTGGCCGTACTGCGGTCTCCGACCACGATTTTCATTCCATATCCCATACGGCGAGCTATGGCCATACCAATCTGACCGGCTCCGGTCAGTATCATTACATCTTTACTCATTTGACGACTTATTTATCTGTTCTGACAATACTATACAACGCCTAATGCTTACGCTTTGACGGTATAGCGCAGCCATACGGTGCCCTCGTTGACTTGACGGACACTTTGCAGACGTAGCAATGTGGCAGGACGATGCTTGTCCTCGATGCCGTCAAATACCGCAGCCATACCCTTACGGCCGTCGATACCGGCGCCTATCATCACGCTGACCTCGTCCAGCAACCCTGCGGCAAGGAATGCACCGTTGATGTGTCCTCCGCCCGTGACAGCAAGTCTTTCGACACCGAATTCGGTATTGAGCAATTCCATGGCACGCGCCAAGTCTATATGCCCCGTCCCGACAGCGATATACGAGATATGCTTTTCGGCAAGATAATCAAGGTATTCCTTAGGACACGACTCGGAAGTGATGACCAGCAACGGACGTCCGTCACACTCGGAATCGGACCACCGTAGCGACCCGTGCGTATCCACGGCAACCGTGTACCCGGCGGCTTTTACGGCCTGATATACAACCTCTCGGCCGACAGGAGTCTTGTCCGCAGCCACATACGGCTCGGCATCAGCATAATGCATTTGCATAGTTACACGTCCCATCAACTGCGTAGGACAATCCAAGCTATCCAAAGCATCGTTATACGAATTAGTAGTG
>CAVEDT010000273.1:0-3021 GCA_963614475.1 Roseburia faecis | reverse complement strand
GCAAAGTTCGCCATCAAAATCGCCCCCTGCAAGCCGGCTTATTTCGGATGCTTACTAAGAAAGGGCCTCCCGCCGTCATGACGAGAGGCCCTATAGAAGGGGATCTATATTTCTAAGAAATATTACTTAGTGAATGTGTGCGCGAATTATTCAGCTGTTTTCTCTGCTTTGTCTGCATCCAGAAGGATGGTGATGTAGCTGTTGGCATCGAGGAGGCCGCGGACATAAGCCTTAATGTCGTCTGCCGTGATAGCGTTGACTACATCAATATATCCGTTCCATGTATCCACGTTGTTCATCGTGGTGGCGGCAATTGCGCTTGCCCAAGAACCGTTCTTTTCCATAGCATCCTTGGCATTCTTCACCAGATACTCGCGAACTGTGGTCAAGTCTTCATCGGTGACTTCCTTGGACAGTCCTTCGATGATGTTACGAACTTCGGTGAGGACGGAGTCTCGCAATTCGGGCTTCATCGGCCATGCAATCTGCATGAAAGTATTGGTGGTGCTTTGGCGTGAGAGGCTGCCGTTGGCCGAAATCGAATAAGTGGCACCCATCTCCTCGCGAACTTTGCGGAGCAGACGAGAGGTCAGAATCTGACTTGCCATAGACATCAGAACTTTGTTCTTGGTCGTATAAGCCTGGTTGGTGCTAATGCCGATGAAGGCCCACGTCTGAGGCGTGGTCATAGCCGTGGTGAACTCTTTTGTCTCGTTGCCTTGAGCTACGTTAAAACCTTCGACTGTGGCAAATTTGACGCTCTTGCCTTTAGCGGGAAGTGTGCCCAGGTACCGGTTGGCCAATTCGGTGAACGCATCCATATCGATGTCACCTACAAAGACGAATGTGTAGTCCTTAGGACTGGCGAGCATAGCGCGGACGATATCCACGGTGGTCTCGCGATTGGCCTTGCGGATGGCCTCGGTCGAGAGTGCTTGCTTGGCTTCGGCGCTGAAGAGTGTCTTCATTATATCGCGACCGAATACGTACTGCGGGTCGCTCTCCTGGTTGGCAAGCATACCTTCGAACTTGCTCTGTTGTGCGGCAAATTCCTCGGGTTGAATGTCAAAGGAGGTGAATGTCGCATAAATCATCTCCATAAGGGTGGGGAGGTTCTTGGTCGTAGTCTTGCCTTCAACTTCGCGGTTATAGGAGTCAAAGCCGAGGTCAATGCTCGTTTGCTTGCCCGACAGATACTTCTTCAGGTCTTTGTCTGTATAAGTGCCGAGGCTGTACTGTCCGAGGGCATAGGGCATAAATATGATTTCATTGGCTGCTTCGGGCTTGTAGTTGGCGGTACCGCCGGTAGCTATGGCATCGAAAGCAATTTCGCTTTCTTTGAACTTGGTGGGCTTCACAATCACGCGCACGCCGTTGGCGTATGTGATTTCGGTAGCATCCCAAGCATCGTTGTGTGCCACTTTCTTAGGCTTGGCAGCCTTGGGCAGTTTGGAAATCAGAGGCTCGGACTTCAATTCCTCCTTGAACGGCTCGATGTTCTCGGCCTCTACGCTGTCTATAACTTCGGCCAGTTGTGCTTCAGTAGGAACGATGACATTTTCGTTGTCCGGGAACATGCCCATAACCACGCGGTTATCCTTTTCGTACATCTCGGGGAGAATGCTGTTGATTTGCTCCAAAGTGAACATTTGGGCAATCATCTGCATAGTCTTATACTCGTATTCGATTCCGGGGATGGGGTCGCCGGTAGTGAAGTTTTGAGCATATTCGCGGCAATACGAAGTGTTTTCGCGAGCACCGCGCTGGTTGTATTGCTTCTCGTATTGAGAAAGGATTTCGGCACGTGCGCGATCATATTCGCTGACGGTAAATCCGCCGCGTACGGCGCGGAGCAGTTCGCGATAAGCGTCGCCGAAGGCTTTGCGTGAATCGTTACCCTTGGCTACTACGTAAAGGGTAAGGGCATCCTTGGTCTTGGACAGGAAGAAATCACCTATTTCGACATTGGCGTAAGCAAACGATGCATCGGGAGTGGCGGCAATATCGGACAGACGATGATTAAGCATCGTAGTGATAACCTCCGTCATATATGTCACAGGGTAGTAAGCAAAAGTGCCGCGCAACTGCTTGGGAAGCATCTGCTCCTTCTGCTTGAACATAAAGGATATGACGCTGGTGGTCTGTTCCTTGTCCTTGCCTATGGCGTATATGGTTCCGGGAGTATCCTGGACTTGTACAAACTCGCGAGGCTGAGGATTTTCGGGCATCTTGATAGGGCCGAAGATTGCCTTGATTTGTGCTTCGATGTAGTCGG
Source organism: Roseburia faecis (assembly GCA_963614475.1). Lineage (GTDB taxonomy): Bacteria > Bacteroidota > Bacteroidia > Bacteroidales > Muribaculaceae > CAG-873. Next base: position 746 of record CAVEDT010000273.1, on the reverse strand, counting down.
GGTCTATATCGCCGACAACGATGATGGCCTGGTTGTCAGGTCTGTACCACTCCTCATAGTAGTCACGAAGGGCTTGCGGCGGGAAATTGTCCACAACCTCCATGGTACCTATAGGCAGGCGCACGCCATACTTATTGTCCGGGTAGATTGTGGGTAAGAGCTGCTCGTACAGACGCATGGTGCCTACCATACGCATACGCCATTCCTCATGGATGACGCCGCGTTCGCTGTCTATTTCCTTGGGGTCAAGGAGTAGTCCGTCGGCCCAGTCGTGCAAGATAAGTAAGCACGAATCCACGACGGCTTTGTCTGCTACGGGAACGCTAGAGATGTTGTATACAGTCTCGTCTACGCCGGTATAGGCATTGAGGTTCTGGCCAAAGCGAACACCCTTTGTTGCCAGCCAGTCTATGACCTTGTTGCCGGGGAAATTGACAGTACCGTTGAAGCACATATGCTCCAAGAAGTGGGCCAAACCTCGCTGGTTGTCGTTCTCGAGAATTGAGCCGACATTCTGTGCAATAAAGAAGTCAGCTTGTCCCTTAGGGGTTTCGTTGTGACGGATGTAGTACGTCAAACCATTGTCAAGACGTCCTACGCGCAACGCGCTGTCGGCGGGAATCTCGGGCATACCCTGGGCATTGACGCCCAAGATGCCTATAACAGCCGCAGACAGGCTCATTAATAGCTTTTTCATTCGAAAATAATTTGTTGTATAAATGCTGATTTACAGCGTTTCATGTTTA
>CAVEDT010000272.1:0-3045 GCA_963614475.1 Roseburia faecis | reverse complement strand
CCGGGCACGGTGATGGGCTCGGCACACATCTCGGGCAAGGTGGGAATGTACGATGCCTCGATATACCGAAACTTCTCACCCAACGGCAAGGGACACCGCCCCCAACATCTGGCCATCACCGTGGATATCTCGACCGGGATGATGCGCTTCGACCCATACAAACAAGGATGGCGCGTCAATCTCCGCCGCCTCATTCCTTATCTATTCCGTTTCTCGGTGCAGCGCGAAGACACACGCCCTGACGGGCTGGAAGGTGCCATGCGCATCTATCCGGCGCCGCCGCCATCGATACAAAATCCCATAGCGCTATGACTTGCAACCGCTCTCAACACTCCCGGTCACGGCTTATGCTCGTTGCAGCGGTCTGCCTCCTGGCTCTGACATGCGCTCTGCCCGGTACCGCCCGGCGTCAGCGCACCACGCGTCAAGGTCTTACCGAACGCGTCCAATACGCATACCAAACAAGCGACACTCTGGCCGCCGATCCGGACTCGCTCATCACCTTCAGCGGATATGACAAGACCCTGCGGTCGCACAAAGAAACGGTTTTGGCTTTCAACGGCAGCAAGGACACCATTACGGCGCTCACTATCATGATTACGTACATGGATATGCAAGGTCACCAGTTGCATGTACGACGCGTCACGCTGCGCCAACCTCTGCCGCCGGGCGAGCGACGGATGTTCACCTTTGCGTCCTGGGACAAGCAAAATTCGTACTACTTCCATCGCACCGAGCCGGGACGTCTTCGCTACCAATCCGTCACGCCTTATCGCGTAAACGTCAAAGTTTTGCGCGCATACATCGCCCGTAAGCGCCGTAATCACACCACACAAGACAGCATCGCACAAGACAGCGTCAAGCCCGATATCTCCGGGCCTGAAAATTTCACTCCTATTCCGAACTAAATACGATGAAAAATCAAGCACAAATACTTGAATCCGCCCTCGCCTCCGGTACGGCCAAGGCGGCATTGCCGTGGCGACACACACTTGCATTAGCTCTGCTCGCCGGCGCCTTCATCGCCTTAGGCGGACTGCTGAGCCTTATAGCCGGTAGTGCAGCCGAAGCGCCCGCCGCCAAACGCCTGCTCAGCGGCGCGGTATTCCCCATAGGTCTGATACTTATAGTTACGCTCGGCGGCGAATTATTCACTGGCAACAACGCCGTATTGATACCGGCTTTGGCGGCAAAACGCACATCCCTGACCCGCGTATTGACCAACTGGACGCTGGTATGGCTTGGTAATTTCGTCGGAGCGCTGGCATTTGTAGGCCTTTTTGTCCTCGGTGCCGGGACACTGGATGCCGCCCCGTGGCACGATGCAGCGACAGGCCTGGCCGAGACCAAAGTCTCGATGCCATGGCTCACAGTATTCTGCCGCGCCGTCGGAGCCAATTGGTGCGTATGTCTGGCTGTATGGTTGGCTTTCGCGGCCGAGGATCTGACGGCCAAATGCCTGGCCTGCTGGATGCCGGTAGCCGCATTCGTAGCCTTGGGATGGGAACACTGCATCGCCAATATGTTCTTCATCCCGGCCGGCATAGCCGTAGGCGCCGACGTCTCAACGGCACAGATGATATGCGACAACCTCATACCGGCCACCCTGGGTAATATCGTCGGAGGCGCTTTGCTCGTAGGTTGCACCTATACCATACTTTTCAGACCCAAACACTAAGCGCTCATTCTCAGCTCTTACTTCCTCGACTAACCTCCCGTATTTCGGGACATACCCTATTCGCCTTCCGGGTCAAAAATCCGGAAGAGGTATTGACTAATAGGTTGATAGAACAGCCGACGGCGAAGTACTCGCACCAACACGTAAAGCAGCACGTACACCCCGGCGACGGATAGATAAGCCCAATGCGGCGCCATTATAGTTTCGAGCCACCGTACTACGCCGACAGTAGCAAAGACAGCGATAATCAACGCAAGGGTCATTGACACGGCAAAACATGCCGCAGCGCCAAGGATACGGCCAATCTGCATAATAGCCCGACGACGCATCTCGGCACATTGGCGCCGCACCGCCGTACGCAAAATCCGGATTACAATCTCCGATAAGTTGTGTATTATCATTCTAATAAGTATTAGAGGAAAAAGTATTAGGGAAGTGATATTGAAGGCTCTGTAACCGTTCATCGGTCATCATGCCTCGATGCAAGGCCGCGGATGTACGACTGTATATGAATTGTATTCACATCATGAGCCGATACACCCGCGCCTGCTTTATCCGAAAGGGCTGATTGCATTATGTGCCGTCAGTTTCCCGAGAGCCTTAGTCTTCGTCGTTGTCGGCGGCTTGATCGCATTCGCAACATTCCTGTTCGTCACACTTGCACGGGCGGCAATGACGACGCATATAGTCGCATATCGCGGCTCGTGTCTTCTTGCCGCATCGTGGTGCAAATAATAAACCTAAGGCAGCGCCGGCCAATGCGCCTACAGTGGCGGCAACCATTACATCTGAATTCTTCATCTTGTTGTGTATTTGTTTAACAATAAAGGTTTAAGACTGCGCAATCCGTCTGTCTTGCGTCTTGTATATATACAACAACCGAAGCCCCGTCTTTGGTTCGACGCGACGTCTAAAAAACAAGTAAGTTCCCCCCATTCGCGTAACTGTTCGGGGGTGACAAACAAGAAAAATGTATATCACTTGCCGCGGCGGTCGCGTGCACGCAGCGAGAAAAACAGCAGTATTATGACGGCAACTGTCGCAGTAATTATCCCGAAATACTGCAAGGCTGACATCTGCCCGGAAGCATACCGCGGATAGCCAACGTATGCCATCGCGACAAGGTAGACCGTCAATAAGACAGGAATAACTTTGTATTTGGGTGGACGGGAAGCCATTTGTGTGTGCTAAATCGGCAATGTATACTTATCATTCGACCTCCGCTTACACTGCAGAAAATTCGGTTGTCGGTGTGACCTCGGCGGCAGACGCTACAGCAACTCCGGCATCGGTATCGACGGCAGTCTCTTCGGTACCGGTGACAGCGGCAGCGGTATTGGCGGCGGACTCTTCGGCCACTTCTTCGT
>CAVEDT010000271.1:0-3047 GCA_963614475.1 Roseburia faecis | reverse complement strand
TCCGCACCGATTACCAGGCATACGTACAGCAGGCTCGTATCAACATCGACAAATACGTAGAACGCGCACGCATCCGCGCAGGAAAATAATATAGCGCCGAGCCTCCTGACGCAAATTCTCTATCCATAACCAATCGCGGACAGTGCTCCCTATCGTGGGAACGCTGTCCGTTGTATAATACACAGGTTTCAAAGAAGCGTCAACACCTATGTCCGCAGCACAAGAGACAGAACAGACCTCCGACAATATCGCACTACACGACATCGACGACCACGCCGACGGCCGTCAATCCGGCGTCGCCAACGCCGCAGCAGACATCGCTGCCGAAAACGGGAAAACCGAAAACGGAAGTGCCGAAATCACAGAAAAGACCGAGAAGGCGGACGATGCAGATAAGGCAGACAAAACAGACAAAACCTCCGGCCTCAACAGCCTCGCGACACGACCCGTAGGATCACTTCTATGGCAATACAGCGTACCCGCCGTGGCCGGAATGGTAGTCGTATCGCTATACAACGTCATCGACCGCATATTCATAGGCCGAGGCGTCGGCCCGGACGCAATATCCGGCCTGGCCATCACCTTCCCGTTGATGAACTTGTCCACAGCCCTCGGCGTATTGGTGGGCGCAGGTGCCTCCGCTCGCGTCTCCATAATGCTCGGAGCCAAGCGCTTGCGCGAAGCACAGACCATATTAGGCAACTCGCTGATACTGCTGCTGGTTTTCGCCACAATATACATCACCGCCTTCGCCGTATTCCTGGATCCGTTGTTACGCGCTTTCGGTGCCAGCGACCGCACACTTCCCTATGCACACGACTTTATGTCGGTGTTGCTTCCGGGTATGCTGCTGATGAATCTCAGTTTCTCGCTCAACAACATCCAGCGCGCCTCCGGATACCCACGTCGCGCAATGATGACAATGATACTCAGCGCCGTAGCCAATGCTATTCTTGCTCCGATATTCATTTTCGGACTCGATATGGGCATACGCGGCGCCGCCCTTGCCACGGACTTGGCCATGGCCAGTACACTGGTATTCGTGCTATGGCACTTCTTTGACCGGCGCAGCAATCTGCACTTCACTCGCGGCACCTACCGATTGCGCCGGGCGGTAGTCATCAGCATCATAGGTATAGGCGCAGCGCCATCGCTGGTAAACGCCGCTGCCTCACTCATCAATTTTCTGATAAACAATACAATGTATGCCTATGGCGGCGATAATGCCGTCGGCGCCGCAGGTATATTCTCCACCTATGCCTCCCTGATTACAATGATTATCATCGGCATTTGTCAGGGCATGCAACCCGTGGTCGGCTACAATTACGGAGCCGGCAAACTTCACCGTCTGCGTCGCGCTTATATGCTCACGCTGGCCGCCGCAACCATACTCAGCATCCTCGGCTGGTGCGGAGCTCTCTTTGTCCCCGATGTCATTGCCTCCATATTCACCACTGATGCAGACCTGGTCAACACCACCGCACACGGTCTCAGCCTCGCTCTTCTGGCATTCGTAGTCGTGGGATTTCAGATAGTGTCCACCAACTTTTTCCAAAGCATCGGCCGCGTCGGCAAGTCCATATTTTTAGGGCTTTCGCGTCAGGTCCTTTTCCTCATCCCTCTACTACTTATTATGCCGGGGATGTGGGGTTTGAACGGTGTATGGCTCTCTTTCCCCATTGCCGACCTTTTCGCCACCGCCGTCACCGTCATTCTGATAATTATGGAATTCAGACGGCTGCGTAAGCTTACGCCCGGCGGAGCAGCAGCATAACAACCGCACAACGACAAAAAAAAACGACAGAACAAGATATGACCTTTGAGCAATTAGACCTCAGCGACGAAGTTCTTGACGCACTCTACGACATGAACTTCGAGGAATGTACGCCCATACAAGAGCAATCAATACCCTACATACTGGAAGGACGCGACCTCATAGCCGTTGCACAAACCGGCACCGGCAAGACCGCGGCATACCTCCTGCCCATCATCAGCCGCCTATATACCGATGGAGCGCCCACCGATGCCATCAATTGTATTGTCATGGCTCCCACGCGCGAGTTGGCTCAGCAAATCGACCGACAGATGGAAGGTATGGCTTACTACCTACCGGTCAGTTCCATAGCCGTTTACGGAGGCACAGACGGTCCGACATTTGCCCGTCAGCAAAATAGTATGCGCGCCGGCGCCGATGTCGTCATCGCCACCCCCGGGCGCCTGCTTGCGCACATGCAAATGGGCTCCATAGACCTGAGCCGCGTATCCTTCTTCGTACTCGACGAAGCCGACCGAATGCTCGATATGGGATTTTACGACGACATCATGCAGATTGTTCGCTGCCTGCCCAAGGAGCGTCAAACCCTGATGTTCAGTGCCACCATGCCGCCCAAAATCAAGAAACTTGCCGAGGAAATACTCCACGACCCGGCCGAAGTCAAGATTGCGGTATCACGTCCCGCCGACGGCATCGACCAAAGCGCATACATCTGCCACGAGCGCCAAAAAACACCCATACTATTGGACCTGCTGCGCAAAGACGGGGGCGCCAAGCGCGTCATCATCTTCGCTTCCTCCAAGCTCAAAGTCAAGGACCTCACACGCCAGCTACGCCAGGCGCATCTCAATGTAGCACAAATACATAGCGACCTCGATCAGAAAGAACGAGACGAAGTTATGCTCGGATTTCGCGCCGGACGCATCGATATCCTCGTAGCTACGGACATCGTGGCCCGCGGCATTGACATCGACGACATCACCATGGTCGTAAACTATGACGTACCCTACGAAGCCGAAGACTATGTCCACCGCATCGGCCGCACCGCACGCGCCGGCAGCCAAGGTCGCGCCATCACCATGGTCAGCACCATGGACCAATTCCGTTTCGGCCAAATAGAGAAATTCCTCGGCAAGCCCGTACGCAAAGAGCCGGTCGCACCCGAGTACGGCGAAGCGCCCGAGTACCACCCCGAATGCCGTATAGACCAACGCCACGGTTCTAACGGGCGAGGCAAAGGAGCCGGACGAGGCAAAGGCAAGCCACGCAGCAC
>CAVEDT010000270.1:2149-3047 GCA_963614475.1 Roseburia faecis | reverse complement strand
CCATCACCGTGCCCGGGGCTATGGATAGATCCGGGGTGTGGAGTATGGTCATCTCGTAGGTGTTGATGCCGTTGGCGTGTATGGCGATGTATGCGCCGGCCGATGTCATCCATACGCCTTCGATAGGTGCGAGGACTTGGCGGCCTTGCCATAGATGTCGGCTTTGTTCGACGGCGTATCGGGCCAACGGGTCGTGATCGAAAACCGAAGCGGCGAGCGGCTGTGCCCATATGCCGATGAGTACGGCAAGTATGGACACAAGGCTCAGGTACGGTCGGGTGACTCTCCGGCGTTTATATGCTGCTGAACTTGTATGCAAGGCCAAAGGATAGGATTTCTTTGACTTGGAGTTTATGCCAGTCAGGATGATCGTCCGAACGCTGGGTATTGGTGTCGTAGCGAGCGTGGACGTATATTTGTGTGGATAGGTAACGGTTGATGTCCATGCCAAGGGTGTTTTCCCAGTCGGCATAAAATGTGCTGTAGTCGGTGAAGGTAAATATGCGCGAGGTGAAGGTGATATTGGAGCATATCTTCCATGCCAATTTCAGTTCTGAGGACGAACCGAAACTCATCTTGGTGTCCTTGTCGGCGTCTAGGCCGAATTTGGTGTGGTCTATGGAAGCCTCGGTGCACACCTTAAGGTTGTATGACAACGGCGCTATGGAGGCGTCGAAGTTGAAGGTCTTGCGCTTATTGGCATAATTATATGTCATACCGAGACCGGCCGTGAGATCTGCCGGGCTGAGGAAGGCGGCTTTCAAGTCATAGGTATTGGTGACGTAGGACTTGAAAATCTGGGTCTTGAACTGCGCCGTCAGCGAGTAGTACCATCGACGTGCGGCTTTGACACCGAGTGTGGCGTTGAATTGCAGAAGGTCTTCGGAGATGCTGTAGT
>CAVEDT010000270.1:0-2139 GCA_963614475.1 Roseburia faecis | reverse complement strand
AGGTTAGCGCTGACGAGGGTGTGTTTGATGAGGGTGTTCAGGTTGTTGTTGCCGCCCTGATACCAGTTGGGCGAGACGTAAGCTTGGCTGAATTGCAGCGATGATGCAAAGGTGCGTATCCAATGCCGTTTTTTGACATACACGTCCATGTGTCCCGGCAATTCGGGTGTAACCTCATCGATGTGTATTGTATGATCCTTGGGATCGACGCTCATGGTGTACTTGCGCGGCGGTTCGGGCAGGAATGCAATGTTGTAAGGCACGTACTGCGGGTGTTTGATCATAAAGGTCTGAGCTATACGCCGCGAACGTGCATAGGTGGCGCCTTCTTCTTCGAACCAGCGGAAGGCGGGATTGCCCGAGATGTCCTTGTGCCACATGTCGACCGAGTCAAGGTATTCGTAGGACACGAAAGTCAACGGGCCGAACAACTGGCATGGCAGGGCACGCATGGATACCGTGGTGTCTGCGGGTATCACCGCCGTAGTATCGGTTAGAGCTATGGCGGCGCTGTCGTTAGATACTATGGTACGAGTTGCGGATGCCGGCACTCGTGCGCTGTCGCGATACATTGCTTGGGCTAACGCTGCCGGGGCGGCGGCGATACATAGCATCGGGATTATTATTTTGAGCAGTCTCATTGTGCTTGATTATGGTTTGATTGGCTTGGTTTGATGGCAGTGTACAGCGTGCATACGCCGAGAAAGAATCCGCGCCAACGGGTTTCGACTAATCCGGCTTGAGTCATCAGTCGGCACATATCTTCGCGTGCCGGGACTGCGGCAACAGATTCGGGCAGGTAGCGATAGGCGTGGCTGTCTTTGCTGACCAGGCGTCCCATGGTTGGGATGGCGCAGCGCACATACAGTTTGTAGGGCAGGCGCACAAGCGACGCGGCCGGGGTCGAGAGTTCCAGTACCAGCAACTTGCCGCCGGGGCGCAGCACGCGGTACATTTCGGCATATCCGCGTGCCAGGTCGTCGAAGTTGCGCACACCGTAGGCTACGGTGACCGCATCGAAAGTATTGTCGCCGTAGGGCATGGCTAAGGCGTCGCCGCATTTGAGGACTATGCGTTCGGCGACGTCCGGGTTTTCGCGGCCTATCTTGGCGGCGGCTACATCAAGCATACCTTGGGACAAATCTATCCCGTCAATATGTGCTTGAGGCAGCTTGTGCGCCAATGCCAGAGCTACGTCGCCGGTGCCGGTGGCGATATCGAGCACGTGCGTCGGCGACGTACTTGCAGCTTCGGATACGAGGCTGCGCAGCCATCGGCGGTGCATACCGAAGGTCATCATTGCGTTGAGTCGGTCGTAGGAGGTCGCGATATTGTCAAACATCTGCTGCACTTGCTCGTGCTTGCAGGTGTCGCGACCGTAGGGAGTGATGCCTTCGACGTTGTCGGCGTGCTGTTGGTGGGACATGGTTGTGTCGTTTCAGATTCGGGCGAGACAGTTCAGGACATTGCGCTGTATGCGTTCGGCGATGTCCTCGTCCTGCGCTTTGACAAAATCTTCGCCCGTAAGCCGGGTGTATAGTTCGATGTATCTTTCGGATATGCCTTGGCATATTCCGTCGGTCATAGGCGGAACGGTCTCGCCCGGTCGGCCCATAAAGCCGTTGTCGATAAGCCATTGGCGCACGAATTCCTTGGAAAGCTGGCGCTGAGGCTCGCCGGCGGCGAGGCGCTTTTCGTATCCGTCGGCGATGAAGTATCGCGACGAGTCGGGAGTGTGTATCTCGTCGATGAGTACCACTTTGCCGTCACGAATGCCGAATTCGTACTTGGTGTCCACCAATATCAGCCCGTGGTCGGCGGCTATTTGGCTGCCGCGCTCGTACAAAGCTCGTGTGTAGCGCTCCATATCGGCATAATGTTCGGCAGACACAAGTCCTTGGCGGACAATCTCGTCGGCGGAGATGTTGAGGTCGTGTCCTTCCTCGGCCTTGGTTGTGGGTGTGATGATGGGACCGTCGGGCAAACGGTCGTTTTCGCGCAGGCCTTCGGGCAGCGGAACACCGCACAACTGACGTGCGCCGTCGCGGTACTCACGCCATGCACTTCCGGCGAGATAGCCTCGGATAATCATCTCGACGCGCACCCCTTCGCATTTATAGCCTATGGTGACCATAGGGT
>CAVEDT010000269.1:617-3047 GCA_963614475.1 Roseburia faecis | reverse complement strand
ACTTGCATGTGTTAAGCCTGTCGCTAGCGTTCATCCTGAGCCAGGATCAAACTCTCCGTTGTTGTTTATCTTTTTTCCTTTTTCTTCTAATCAAAAAAGGCAGACAAACGTTGTTTTGTTGTTTGTTGCCTGTGTCTTCCGTCAGTGTCTCTCGAAAGAGACTCCGGCTTCCAACGCCCGGTACCGTTATGCGGCGCCCGGGGCCCTTTTACGCTCTGACTTTATTAGGTAAAAGTAGTCTTTTCAGAATTGACTCGAGTTTAAATTTTTAAAGCTCTTGTACTACTACTTTGTCTATTGTAATCCTTTCAATGTGCTCGTTTTTTCGAGTGTCTCGTGCCGCTGTTTTTGCGACCCGAAAGCGTTTGCAAAGTTACGGCGCTTTTTGTTCCTGACCAAAAAATTTGGCGAAGTTTAACACTCTTTAACCTCTTCGGCGCCCCGGCTCACTTGCCATCGGCGTTATCCCCGAAAAGCGAGTGCAAAGGTACGCCCTTTTTCGTCAACAGCCAAATTTTTTCTCACCTTTTTTCGCGAAAATTTTCGACCAAATAGCCTTCCAGGCGCCCAAGACGCTATATTTCCACAACATAGCACCCGAATTTTTTTTATGAAAACTACGAGGAGTATGAGAATTTTGAGAACACCGGGAGCTGTGAAAGCGAGGGGAATTATGGGAATAATGGGAATAATAGGAATAATAAGAGCTATTAGCGACCGATGATAAGACGAGATGTGGAATACTGAAGAAATGTAGGACGACGAGGACGACGAGGACGTCAATGGCGTCGAGAGCTTCGATGGCGCCGAGAATTCAACCTGCTTTGAGCCGAATGAGCCAAATGTCTCGGGAGATATGCCGAAAAATCGCTACCTTTGCAGAAAACATCGGAGAAGACCACATCACAACGGCTACCATGGCGATGAGGGCGCCTTTTGCGCCCCTATCCTACCCCGTAGCAGGTCAATGCAAGCCTTCTCTGCAGCCCTTTTTCAACCTAAGAACGCAAGAACAGTGAAGCGACACGGAATCCTATATATATTAATGAGTACGCTGGCGATAGCTACCGCCGGCCTCAATGCGTCGGCCATCAACTGGGGTCATATCCGCTTCGGCAACGAGGAACGCGATACGACGCTAATGGTGGAGATTATGAAAAAAGCATCGATGCGCGAAATGCTTTCGGCCACCAGATACACGCCGGGGATGCTTCTTTCGGACATCGGGCACAGCCTTATCGGCACTCCATACGTCGCGCATACGTTGGAATGCGACACGGCATACGCCTTTTCGCATCGAGCCTCCGATGGATCGGCCGGCGAAATGCTGACTATCAATCTTGGCGCGCTTGATTGTACGACCTTTGTCGAAACGGCCATGGCCATGGCTTACACCATCGGCGAAGGGCGTTCGGGGTGGCGCGATGCGATGTACAATATCGAGAAAATCCGCTACCGCCACGGGGTGATGGACGGATACGCCAGCCGCCTGCACTACATTTGCGATTGGGTCATGGACAATACCTCTATGGGCATCATCGAGGACGCCGTCCGCCGTATGGATGCAGGCGTCAAATACGAGGTTAAGACCATCGACTTTATGTCCTCCCACCGCGACAAATACGCGATGCTGGCCGACAGCGTCACTTACGAGCGCATTCGCGGCGTCGAGGATGGATACCGCAACCATCGCTATGGCTATCTAAAAGCCCGAAACTTAGGCGATAAGAACGTGCAAGCTCAGCTGCGCGAAGGCGATATATTGTGTTTCACATCTACGCTCAAGGACCTTGACGTCACTCATCTGGGCATACTGACGCGCGGCGATGACGGCAAATGGCACGTGCTGCACGCATCCAGTACCTTGGGCAAAGTTGTGGTGAGCGACGAAACGCTCGACCGCTTTGTCCAGCACAACCGATACTGGACCGGCGTCCGCGTCCTTCGTATGCGCGAGTGACGCTCGATCACAGCAATCCTCCACATCTTTCACTACACAATCGGCTATATCCGAGGCATTCGTCTCCGGCAGACAATCTTGATGCATAGATAAAAACGAGTAGCGCCCTCAAAGCCTTGATTTATGGCTTTGAGGGCGCTGTCTTATCAGTCTAAGCTCGCTGTTGCGGGTATTGTCGCAATTTTAGGCCTGGGGCATCTTGGTCTTTTTGCCATAGCCGTAAGCGGCGTCCGATCCGAGTTCTTCCTGGATGCGGAGCAGCTGGTTGTACTTGGCCATACGGTCCGAACGGCTGGCCGAACCGGTCTTGATTTGTCCGGCGTTGGTGGCCACTGCGATGTCGGCGATGGTAGCGTCTTCGGTTTCGCCCGAGCGGTGCGAAATCACTGCGGTGTAACCGTTGCGCTGAGCCAGTTCGACGGCGCGGAGGGTCTCGGTGAGCGAGCCGATTTGGTTAACCTTGACAAGGA